>JAMOSA010000317.1 GCA_027063325.1 Campylobacteraceae bacterium | reverse complement strand
TCTTACTTTTGCATTCTCAACAGGAGCTTCAAGAGTAATTGATTCATTAAATATTTTGATTTTGTAAATTGGATCTACATAAGTACCAAACTTTTTGACCAACTTTGCACCCTCAATAGGTGAAATTGTCTTAGGACCTTTGTATTTGTATATTCTGTCTTTGTGATATGAACTTCCATACTGTTTGACACTCTTTATATCACTCTTGAGTGATACAGCTGTATAATCAACCTTTTTACCCTCTTTGATAGCTTTTGCTCTTTGTGCTTCTTTCTCTTTTCTGAGTTTTGCCAATCTCTGGGCTTGTCTTTTTAGTTCTGCTTGTCTTTGTGCCTCTCTTCTTTTTGCCTCTTCAATCTCCTCTTTTTTTAATATATTCAATTTTGCCAAAGTTAATCTAAGCATATTTTGGCGTGTAATCAAAGCTTGTAGCCTCTTTCTGTATATCTTCTCATCAGTTGCTAATTTTTTTAATAGTTCTTGTTTTTCTTTCTTTTTCTTTTTATATAGTTTTCTTTTTTTCTCTATAGTTGCTATACTCTTTTTTAACTCTTCTCTTGATTTGAGCATTCTTGCTTTCTCTTTTTTGCTCTTATCTAAGATATTTTTTAATCTTTTGAGTTTTTGATTATTGTTTTGGCTATATGCTTTATAGACTTCACTCAAGACTATACTCTTTTGGGTAGTTCTATTCATAGCCTTCATAGCAACTATAGTGGAGAATTGATTTGAGAGTAGATTGACAAAGTTTGACTCTCTTTTTTGTATCTCTTTATCAATTACTCTTAGCTTATGTTCTATCTCTCTTTCCATATTTTGAGCTTTTAGATACTCATTTTCTGTAATACTCTGATCATATTTCAATTTATCCAAAATTTGATCTATCTTTATACTCTCTTTTTCAATTCTACGAATGGATTTTGCTATTTTGTTGAGTTGCTGATTCATCTGTTTTTGCTGTTTTTGTGCATCTGTCAAATGCTTTTGTGACTTATTGATCTTTTTATCAATATTTGATGCATACACTACAACTGTTGAGAGGATTATAAAACAGAAGAAAACTACTCTTTTCATTACTCTCTTATCTCCCTATTACTAAATGTTACTATAATAACAGCTATTATTACAATAACAAGTGCTACTCCTATCATCATTATTAGATCCTGAGTCGTAAAGAGTATATCTTTCTTCTCTATCAACAGATCTATACCACTCTCATCTGCCCACTTATATTTAATACCTGCAAATAATCCGGCACTTATAATTGTCGATATAATAGCATCTATTATACCCATTCTAAACAATACTCCGCTTCTTAGCATAACAGATGCTCCAAAAACTTCCATTATCTGCATTCTCTCCTTATGAGCCATCTGCCATACCTCCATCTGCTTTATAATCAAAAAGATACTCACAAGAGATATCAAAGATACAAATACCCAAAATATAACTTTTAAAAATATAAATAGATTGTATTTTGAGCTGTGACTCTCTCCAAAAGTTTCAACCTTTTTAATATAACTGTATGCCAACAGTTTTTTGCGAATATGCTCAACCTCTTCACTGCTTAGATAGTTGCTCAAATGTATGGTATAGAAGTATGGCAGAGATTTGAGTACCTCTTTTGTAGAGACACTGCCTATATTTTTGGCAATCTCTTTTGCAATAGAACCTTTTTTTATCGGTTTGGGATCAGCAATCTGGGGATCAATACTAAAAAACTCTTCATTTGATATAGCTCTTTTGGATACCACCAATATAGAATAGTTTGCTTTGAGCTTCTCTTCATAATCGTGTGTAACTCTGTTAAATACCAAAGAGAACTCAATACCAAGCAGTATTGCCACAAGTGGCAATATAAACATTAAATGCTCTTTAATGGACTTCATAAATACCCCTGTTCTCTATAATAAGTCTGCGGTGTGGTGTATTGAATATATGAGGGATTCTATGAGTTACCACAACAACAGTAGCTCCCAACTGTACACAGGCATTCTCCATCAAATCCCAAATTACACTTGATGAGTACTCATCAAGATTCCCTGTAGGTTCATCAGCAAGAATCAAAAACGGATTTTTGGATAATGCTCTAGCTACTCCTACTCTTTGCTGCTCTCCACCACTAAGCTCTAACGGGTAACGATTTGCCTGTTCTGTCAGTTTTACATGCCTTAGGAGCTTTTGAGCCTGGGTTTGCTGAATATCTGTACTATATCCAGCAATTATCAAAGGTAAAACTACATTTTTTGCTACTGTCCACTCATTAATGAGTTTATAATCTTGAAATATTATACCCATATGTGAGCGAAGCTCTTGAAGTTTGCGTTTGCTGATATGATTTAGATCCAATCCACCAACTATTAATGAGCCATCTGTTGGTTTTATAGCACCATAAAGTGACTTCAAGAGTGTAGATTTACCACTGCCACTAGGTCCGGTTATAAATACAAATTCACCCTTTTTTACCTGAAAATTGGCATTTTTGATAACCTCTTTTTTTCCGTTATCATATGCAAGAGTCAAATTAGATGCTGAAATAACATTAGACATACAGCCACTCTCCTATAGTTTTGTGTGCTTTTAGATTTACAGGAGTCTTTACAGGTTTTGTAGCATAATACTCTATATCTCCTGTTGGTTTGATATATATATACTTATGCTCAGGTCTGTCAAAACTTCCAAATGAAACCTCTACAACCATACCTCCGTCTTCACACTCATAACTACTTGCAAATCTTACAAAGTAGTCATCAAATTTAAAAGATTCTCTTGGCATATTTTTAAGCCTGTTTAGATCCGCTTTTTTATCAAAATCAAAACTACCCTCTATCTGCTTTTGTTTAGAAGAGAGTAAAGAATAGACTGTAACTGTATATATATCTTTGCCCTCTCTTCTCCATCTGGCTTCATACTTGCTTACAACCTCAAGAGAATGGTTTTTATTAACCTGAAAGCTTATCTCTTTTGGTTCACTGAAAACTTCCAGTGAGTATCTATAGTAGTTGATACTGTCTGTACGAAGTTCAAGGTAACCACCCTTTTTCAAAACTCTGCAAGATTCATTTAAAAACTGTCTGCTTATTACTCTACGATGTGGCTTTTTGTCCCAGGGTACCGGAAAATGTACAAATATAACTTCACACATATTTGAAGGCAACATCTCAAGTAACAATCGTGCATCATAATTGAGTACTCTTATATTTTTTAATCTCTGCAACTCTATCTGTCTTAATATCTGTCTAATTGATGGAGTATGAATCTCTATACCTATATGCAATCTTTGTGGATGCTTCTTTGCCTGATACAGCAAATGTCTGCCACTTCCAAAACCAACCTCTATTGCTATCTCTTTATAATCAGTTCTAAAATCTTCAAACTCTTCTATTTTAAGCTCAAACTCATTTGCTATTTTGTGTTTTTGATTAACATCATCTATATTTGAGTGTATTACATCAAGTTCCAAAAGTCTTGCAAATTCAAATATGGACTCTTTTATAATATAACTGTCTGATGGTCTTGTGACTTTGTCAGCTCTTACTATCCAACTACTCTCATCTCTTTTGTATATCTCCAAAAAAAATGAATCTGTATCGGTTTTGTTTATACCCACAAGCTCTCTTTTAGCAGATTTGGCATAAGGGTTATATCTATCCTGTGGCAGACTCTTTAACTTTTTTGTATCAAACGGCAAAACAACTAAATGTGGCATAAACTACTCCTAATCTAATGCACTTCTACAGTGGATTCATTGCTGGGTATTGCCCTAATGCCATCTGCACTTCTAGCTACTACCCTATATCCATAAACTCTACCCCTGACAGCTGACATATCTATATATTCAGGACTCAATCTACCCTTCACAGTAGCTAAATACTTCCACTTGTCCCCTTTTAATCTCCTCTCTATTACATAATCATATATAACAGGATTTGGATGTGGAGGCCATAATAGTTTTACCACACCAGAATCGACCAATATGGCTTTGGCAAAATTAACAGGTGGCAGTGGTGGCATAGTCTTTATAGATACAACTTCACCAGGAGCTGAACTGTAGAGTGTACTAAATGTTCTAAACATATACAGATATGTTGTATTTGGAACAATAGATGTATCTACAAAGTGTGTTGCATACCTGTTGCCAATTGTTGCTATTTTTGTATATGTCGCCTCTTTGGTATCACTCTTTACTGCTCTATATACATCAACTCCGGCTACTCTTTTGTCTTTTATCTCAGGCCACTCAAAACCTACACTTGTCCTATCAACAAGATGTCTAACATTTTTTATCTTTGGCAAAGACAAATCCATCTGCATAGCTGTAACACTTTGGAGTTGGCTACATCCACTAAAAAGAGTGACCAACACTATCAAAGGTAGATAGTACAACTCTTTGTAGTATTTCCTCATCTATATCGCTCCTGTCAAAATTACTGTTTATATAACTCTTCATATCCTCAAAAAGTGGAGCTTCCACCATTATTCTCTTACCACTTACAGGGTGGTTTAGATATATCTGCCATGCATGAAGCATAACTCTTTTTATATCACCATAAAGATTGCTCTTTTTGTATCCATACACAGTATCACCCAAAATATGTCTGTTTAGACTAGATAGATGCACTCTAATTTGATGAGTTCTGCCACTATATAGCTTGGCAGATATAAGTTCACTTCCATTTTGTGCTTCAGCAATTTTTAAAAACTCTGTTTTTGCCTCTTTGCCACCCTCAACAATTGCCATTTTCAATCTGTTTTTTGGATTTCTAGCAATTGGCTTTGATACTGTTACAGACTCTTTTAGAGGATAATCAATAAGAGCCAGATAGTACCTACCCATACTTCTGTCTTTCAACTGTTCACTCAATAATCT
>JAMOSA010000316.1 GCA_027063325.1 Campylobacteraceae bacterium | reverse complement strand
GTATAAATAAATTTATATATGAGATGGAAGAGATTGTGGTTTGGTTAGCAGAGGGTAAGATAGAAAATGAATTATTACTAGATATTATTCAATCCATCATAGAAGAAGATGAATTTGATGAATCTTTAAAATTGAGAATTATTGAAGCTGTGTTGGAATAATTAAATTAAAGGTATAAAATAAATGGCATTACCAATAAATATAAATGAACTTATAAATGGTTCAACTGTAGAATGGGAACGGATAGAGTTTAAAGAGGGATTTAATCCTGAAGTGATACTACATACTATTTGTGCTTTTGCAAATGATATGAACAATTGGGGTGGTGGATACCTTATCATAGGTATTGCAGAACAAGATGGAAGAGCTATCTTGCCTCCAAAAGGTTTAGATGTAGGAGAGCTTGATAATATCCAAAAAAAGATACATGAACTTTGTCACAAAATAATACCTGCTTATTTTCCAGTAGTTGAACCGTATGTTATAGAGGAAAAGCATATCTTAGTAGTATGGGTTCCAGGTGGTGAAAATAGACCATATAAAGCACCAAAAACATTAGCAAAAAATGCTGAAAAGTTGTATTATGTAAGAAGATTATCTTCAAGTGCTAAGGCAAATACCCAAGAGGAACAACAACTTTTACAACTAACTGCAAAGATACCATTTGATGATAGAGTAAATCATCATGCAAGTATAGATGACTTTTCAATGGCTGAAATTCGTATGTTTTTACAAGATGTCAAGAGTGATCTATTTAATAGTGCTATAGATATACCTTTTGAAGAGTTGGTTCGTTTTATGCAAATAGCAAGGGGAGCCAAAGAGTATCTAAAACCACTTAATGTAGGACTTCTTTTCTTCTGTGAAACACCAGAGAAGTTTTTCCCTTATACTCAAATAGAGGTAAATATATATCATGATGATATTGGTGATAATTTTACAGAAAAAGTATTTCATGGAGCTATTCATCAGCAACTAAGAGATGCACTTTCACTTATCAAAACATTAGTAATAGAGGAATATGTACAAAAAGTAGATGGTCAAGCAGAAGCTATACGATTTTACAACTACCCTTTCCAAGCAATAGAGGAAGCTCTAGCAAATGCTGTTTATCATAAAAACTATGAGGAAAGAGAACCTATAGAGGTAAATATACGACAAGATAGAATAGAGATACTTTCACATGGTGGAGCTATGCCTCCTATTATGCCAAGTGATTTTAAAAAAGAGAGAATCATTAGTAGAAAATATCTTAACCGTCGTATAGGAGACTTTCTAAAAGAATTACATCTTACAGAGGGTAAAGGTACAGGAATACCAAAAATAAAACGAGCTATGAGAAACAATGGTTCAGATGAGCCTATATTTGAAACAGATGATGAACGAAGTTATTTTTTAGTTACATTACCTGCTAGATTTATTAATGCTATAAAGTTAGATAATATAATTAAAAACGACCGATTACGACCGATTACGACCGATTATAACTATTTACCAACTGAAGAAAAAAGAGTAATGTTATATCTTGTAGATAATGAGACTGTAACTAGAAAAGAGGCTCAAAAAGTGATAGATGCAGGTGAAACTAAAACAAAAAGAATCTTAAATACTCTTGTAGAACAAAAATTGATTTTAAGATTAGGAAAAGGGCGAAATACTCACTATATAATGGGGGAGATAGTATGATAAATGAAGATCAAGTAGAACAAATAGCCATTGGTTGGTTTAAAGAGTTAGGTTATGACTATCTTTTAGGATACGATATTGCACCAGATAGTAGTGATCCTCAAAGAGATAATTATCAAGAGGTAATACTTTCTCATAGATTAAAAACTGCTCTTACTAAATTAAATCCTACTATCCCATCTTTAGCTATAGATGAAGCAATTCATATACTGCAAAAGCCACAGCATATAACGCTGATACAAAACAACAGAGCTTTTCATCAGATGTTGTTGCATGGTATTCCTGTAGAGATTAAAACTGATGAAAGTACAAAAGGTGAAGTTGTAAAGCTGATTGATTTTCATGATACAGATGCTAATGATTTTTTAGTAGTAAATCAATTTACTATCAAAGGGACTAAAGGCAATAGACGACCAGATATAATAGTATTTATAAATGGTATTCCTATATCTGTCATAGAGCTAAAAAATCCAGCAGATGAAAATGCAGATATTTTTAAAGCATATAATCAACTACAAACTTATAAAGATAAGATAGAAGATCTATTTGTTTACAATGAAGCTTTAATCATAAGTGATGGTATAAATGCTAGGATGGGTTCTCTAACAGCTACCCCTGAGCGTTATATGTACTGGAGAACTATCAAAAATGAGACTGATAAACCACTACTTGAATATGAGCTTGACACTCTTATAAAAGGCTTTTTTAATAAAGAACATATTTTAGATTATCTACAGAACTTTATACTATTTGAAGATGATGGAAAAAATATCATTAAAAAAATAGCAGGATACCATCAGTTTCATGCAGTAAGAGAAGCTATAGATTCAGTTATTGAGGCTTCTACTACTGGAAATAAAAGAGGTGGTGTAGTTTGGCATACACAAGGTAGTGGGAAATCTATATCAATGGCTTGTTTTGCAGGAAAGCTTACTAAACAACCAGCTATGAAAAACCCTACACTGTTAATTGTTACAGATAGAAATGATCTTGATGGTCAGTTATATGCTACATTTTCTAGTGCTAAGATGCTTTTAGCTCAAGAGCCTATACAAGTAGATAGTGTAGAAGATTTAAGAGATATTTTAAAAGGTAGACCATCAGGTGGTATTATATTTACTACTATTCAAAAATTTGCACTTAGAAAAGAGGAAAGTCATTTCCCAATATTAAGCGATAGAAATAATATCGTAGTAATAGCAGATGAAGCACATCGTAGTCAGTATGGATTTGATGCAATGCTTGATAAAGATAGTGGAGAGTTCAAATATGGATATGCTCAACATTTAAGGGATGCTGTACCTAATGCTACTTTTATAGGATTTACAGGAACACCAATAGAGAGTGAAGATAAAGATACAAGAGCTGTATTTGGAGACTATATATCTGTATATGATATTGAAGATGCAGTAAAAGATGGAGCTACTGTTCCAATTTATTATGAAAGTAGATTAGCTAAACTTGATCTTGATGCTAAAGCTCTTAAAGAGATTGATGCAGAGATTGGTGAGTTAGTAGAAGATGAAGAAACATCAAAAAGAGAAAAGTTCAAAAGTAAATGGAGTGCATTAGAAAAGCTTGTTGGTTCAAAAGCTAGATTAGAGCAAGTAGCATCTGACCTTGTAAATCACTTTGAAGATAGAATAGCTACTATTGATGGTAAAGGTATGATTGTAGCTATGAGTAGACAAATAGCTGTAGAACTTTATGATGAGATTGTAAGATTAAGACCTTCATGGCACAATGAAGATCCAACAAAAGGTGCTATAAAAATTATCATGACTGGCTCTGCTAGTGATGATGCAAAGTTTCAACAACATATTTACAATAAGCAAACAAAAAAAGATATTGAAAAAAGAATCAAAGATTCTAGCGATGAATTAAAACTTGTAATAGTAAGAGATATGTGGCTAACTGGATTTGATGCTCCAAGTATGCACACAATGTATATAGACAAGCCTATGAAATCTCACAACCTAATGCAAGCAATTGCAAGAGTGAATAGAGTATTTAAAGATAAAAAAGGTGGATTGGTAGTTGATTATATAGGTATTGCAAATGAGTTAAAATCAGCACTTAAAACTTATACAAATGCAGGTGGTCATGGTACTGGTACAGTTGATGTTAATGAAGCATTATCTGAGATGCTAAAACGACTTGATATAGTACAGAATATGTATCATAGCTTTACTAAAGAAAGCAAAGCTTTTGATTATTCACAGTTTTTGACACAAGCACATACTTTATTAGCACCAGCAGCTAATCATATACTTGGACTAGAAGATGGAAAGAAAAGATACCTTGATGAAGTATTAGCACTTACAAAAGCTTATAGTTTATGCGGTACACTTGATGATGCAAAAGTATATAAAGAAGAGATAGCATTTTTTCAAGCAGTAAAATCTATTATACAAAAAGCAACTGTAAAGCCACCATCTGTACATAATCCACAAAATGCAATTAAACAAATTATTGATAATGCTATTGTATCTGATGGTGTAGAAGATATTTTTTCTTTAGTTGGACTAGACAAGCCTGATATAGGGATACTTTCAGCTGAGTTTTTAGAAGATGTTGCAAATATGAAGCATAAGAATTTAGCAGTAGAGTTATTGGAAAAGTTATTAAATG
>JAMOSA010000315.1 GCA_027063325.1 Campylobacteraceae bacterium | reverse complement strand
GTAATTGCCTGTATTGGTGGAGGTTCCAATGCTATAGGTATCTTTAATCATTTTTTGGAAGATGAAAATGTAGAGTGTATAGGTATTGAAGCTGGTGGACTTGGTTTGGATAGCAAACATGGAGCCTCTCTTGCAAAGGGTAGTCCTGGAGTATTACATGGACAGATGAGTTATTTACTCCAAGATGAAGATGGTCAGATACTAGAAGCCCACTCAATATCAGCAGGACTTGATTATCCGGGTATTGGACCTGAACATGCATATCTCAAAGAGCTTGGTGTAGTAAAGTATGATAATATAACAGACAAAGAGGCATTAGATGCATTTGTATGGCTTTCACAAAAAGAGGGAATTATTCCTGCATTTGAGAGTTCTCATGCTATTGCATATCTCAAGAAGATGCAAAATATTGAGGGTAAACTGGTATTGGTAAATCTATCTGGTAGAGGTGATAAGGATATGATACAAGCCAAAGAGTTACTATCATTTTAAATAAAAGGAAATATATGAAAATAGTAAAGTTTTATGAAAAATTGCTTAATGAGATAGAAGCAGATGTAGAGATAATTATAGTAGTAGCCAAAAACTTTGATCAAAGATTTGTAGATGAGTATCACGATATATTACAAAAGATAGGTTTTAGCGGAGAGCAGGATGAGACTGTTTTATTGCCAGAGCATAACAAGCTTTTTGTAGGAGCAGAATCTATAAGTAGTAGTGATATACGCTCTGCTTCAGCTTCAGCTGTTAGAGCATTGTTGGGTACTTCATACAAAATAGCCAAAATGGCAACTTATCTAAATCATCCAAAATGTACAGCAGTTCTTAGAGCTCAGGTAGAGGGATTGCTGTTGGGTGGATACAAATTTGAGAAGTATAAAAGTAAAAAGAGTGATAAAGGTTTGCACAAAATCAGAATCTCTCTTGAGGAGTATAACGGGTTTGAGTTAGATATTCCAGCAGTCCAAAGAACAGTTGAGAAAGCTATCAAGAGTGCTGAGGCTGTAAATTTTGTAAGAGATATTGTAAATACAGCACCAGATGATTGTTATCCAGAGACTTTAGCTAGTATTGCTAATTCATTATGCAAAGATAGCAAACTACACTGTAAAGTATTGGGCGTCAAAGAGATGGAAAAAGAGAATATGAATGCTCTTCTTGCAGTTGGTCGTGCCAGTCGTCATGAACCAAAGCTTATACACCTAAGTTATAGACCAGAAAATCCAAAAGCAGTAGTATCAATAGTAGGTAAAGGGCTTACTTATGATAGTGGCGGACTTAGCTTGAAGCCTTCTGATTTTATGGTAACAATGAAAGCAGACAAGAGTGGGGGATCTGCTGTACTTGGTATATTAAAAGCAGTCTATAGTTTGAATTTACCTATTGAAGTACATGGATTTATAGGTGCAGTAGAGAATATGATAGGTGGAGATGCCTATAAACCAGATGATGTATTAGTAGCCAAAAATGGTAAAACAATAGAGGTTAGAAATACAGATGCTGAGGGTAGATTAGTACTAGCTGATGTATTATGTTATGCACAAGAGCAGGTAAAGGCTGATTATCTGTTTGATTTGGCAACTTTGACAGGTGCATGTGTAGTAGGACTTGGTAACTATACAATAGGTGTTATGGGATACAATAATGAACCAGTATCTCAAGTATTATATGCATCAAATACTCTAAGTGGAGAGATGGCAGCTTCATTACCATTTAACAGATACCTCAAAAAGACACTCAAAAGTGAGATAGCAGATATTTGCAATATTTCAAATACCAGATATGGAGGTGCAATAACAGCTGGTATGTTTTTGGGTGAATTTATAGATGAACACCACAAAGATAAATGGGCTCACCTAGATATTGCCGGACCTGCTTTTGTAGAACATACTTGGGGAGAAAACCCTCACGGAGCCAGTGGAGCTGGAGTTAGGACTATTGTAAGATTACTAGAAAAATTAGCCAGAGGTGATAGTCACGGTAGCAGTTAGTGAATTTTAAGAGTAGAGTCTATATATGCTCTACTCTTTTATAACAGTTTAAAAGGCGATATAATGGATTACTATTTGGTAAGAGCAAAATATGGTGGCTGGGATGATAAAACAAAGCAATTTTTAGAAAAAAATTATTGGGAAAATGGATATAAAAATGGCAAATATAGCAATACGGTAAATAATATAAAAAAAGATGATCTTTTACTTTTGGCAGATGGTTCATATATAAAATATTTTGCAAAATGCAAAGAAAACCCAAAGAATGGAGAAGTTGTATATGTTGATAAATGGGTGAAACTAAAAGAGCCTATATATTTTAAAGCAAGTGGTGCATATACCCACACTATCACTAAGATAAATAAAAATAGATATAAAACTTTAATTGAAGAAATTAAAGTAAATATAGATAAAGAGTTAGATATTGATACTTTTTTTATAAATAGTTTAACAAGTGATAATTTTATGAATCTAAAAAACGCTAAAATTGATTTTAATAGGATAAATATTTTTATAGGTGAAAATGGTAGTGGCAAAAGTCAAATATTAAAATTATTATACTCTGTTCTATTGGCTAACAATGAAATTCAAAAACAAAAAGAAGTATCTGAATATGAAAGAAGTAGAATAATAGCTAAAAATTTAATAGATATATTTAAAACAGAAAAACTTGGAAATTTAGTTACTTTTACAGAAAAAGAAGCAAAAGTTAAAATTGATTTTAATAGCTATATAATAGATTTTAAGTTTGGTGCTAATTCAAGAAAAGAAGTTTCAAAAAATACCGAAGAATTTAACTTTGAAGCAATTTTTAAAAAAAATATTTTTATACCAACAAAAGAGATACTCTCATTTTTTAAAGGTTTTAGAATTTTATATGAGGATCGATATTTAGAATTTGATAAAACTTATTATGAACTAGCTCGTTCTTTAGAGAGATCACTTTTAAAAAATAGTGATTTAAAATTTGTTATAGATGAGTGTGAAAAAATCTTAAATGGTAAGATTGAGATTATTGATGGAAAATTTTATCTATTACAAGATAATAAAAAAGTAGAAATTAATTTAGTAGCCGAAGGCTTAAGAAAAATTGGATTATTAAGTTATTTAATAGCAAATGGCTCATTAGATACAAATAGTATTCTTTTTTGGGATGAACCAGAATCAAATATGCATCCAAAACTTATTGATGATATAGTGCAGTTTTTAGTAGTATTGGCAAATAAAGGTATGCAAATATTCATCTCGACCCATAGCCCTTATGTGATAGAATCATTTAATAATCATCTAAAAAGATATAAAATTAAGGATAAAGATATTGAAGATAAAGATATTTCAAATATTGAACCATTAAATCCAAAAGAGATAAAAGCATATATGTTGAAAGAGAAAGATTTTATTGATATTATAGACAAAGAATTAGGGCTTATTAATGATAAACTTTTAAATGAGTTTAATTATTTATCACTTATTTATGAAAAAATGAGAGATATAGAGTGGGAAGAAGATGAATAGTTGTATTGAAAAACAAGATTGCATTTGTAAAAAATACAACTCTATCCCAAAAGAGTTTGTTAGTGAATTAGAAATAAGAGATAGTAGAAAGAGTATAAAACTATCACTAAAAAATAGTGAAAATACAATTGCTGTTATTTTAGATGATTGTTTGATTACAAAAGATATTAGATGCGATGCTTTATTTTTATTTGAAGGAACCAAGAAAATATCTTTTTTAGTAGAATTAAAAGGTTTTGGAGAGATAGAGAAAGCATTTAAACAGTTGTCATATACTAAACAAAGAGAAGAATATAAAAAAATTGTAGAGTGTTTTAAGGGTTTAGATGATAAAAAAGTATATCAAAAGTGCTTTATAATAACCAATGGTAAACTGGATAATAGTAAAAAAGAAAAATTTGAAAATAAATACAAAATTAGAGTGGTACAAGTTTTAGTTAGTGATGCAATTAAGCCCATACCAGATTTGAGAAAATATTTATAAAAGTACAGAGGGAGAGTAGGGTGGTATTTGACAGTGTTAGTGAGATTGAGAGTATAAAGCTGGTTGATAGAGTAGCTTTGTTTGGTAATCATAAACCCAAATATACAGGTAGTAATTTACACAGAAGCAATATGATGCTAAATCCTTTGAATCTAAAACATTTAAACAGGTTGGATAATTTAGAGGCTGATGTAGTTACGCTCAATCTCGAAGATGCTATTGCTCCTGACAAAAAAAGAGAAGCACTTATAAATATAGCTCTGTTTGTATCAAATTTAGTAGAGTATAAAAGCCGTATTGTAGTGAGAGTAAACCCCCTTCATCTTGGAGGTAAAGAGGAGATTGAGTATCTAAATAGATTTCATGTAGATGCCATTAGGATATCCAAAGTTAAAACATCAAATGAGATAAAAGAGGCTTTGGAGATACTTGGTGATGATAAAGAGTTGCATATATCTTTAGAGACAAAAGAGGCTTATAGAGATTTGGCATATTGGGGTGGTATAGATAGTAGATTTACTACTGCTAATATAGGTATATTGGATCTATTGGCTGATTTGAAACTGCCTCAGAGTTTGATATATTCCAATTCACCACTGGCTGAACATATATTGATGGAGTTTCTAATAAGAGCCAAAACAGCAGGATTGAAAGCAGTATCATTTATGTATCAAGATTATAAAAATATAGATGGTTTTACCAAATGGTGCAAAAGAGAAAGAGAGCTTGGATTTGAGTCAAAAGCGTGTATGGGACCTGCTCAAGTAGATATAGCCAATAAGATATTTGCCCCAGACAGCAAAGAGTTAAAAAGAGCAAAAGAGATCAAAGAGGCATTTGAGAGTAGTGCCAAAAAGGGAATAAATGGCTTTATGCACAAAGAGTATGGATTTATAGATGAACCTATATACAAAGATGCACTCAATATTCTAAAGAGTAGTATATAGCCTCAAAAAATTGATATTACGCCAAAAGCTTTAAATTAT
>JAMOSA010000314.1 GCA_027063325.1 Campylobacteraceae bacterium | reverse complement strand
ATAGTATGTCAAATCCATAATCAAACCACTCTTTTCTGCTACAGATATAAAAAGACCTGGCATTATCATACCTTTGGTAGGATGCCTCCATCTAAGCAGTACTTCAGCACCTTTGATTTTAAATGTATTGCCATCTATAATTGGTTGATAGAATAGTTCAAACTCTTTGTTTTTAATTGCATCTTTTATCTCACTTGCAATTTGAATCTCTTCATATACCTTTACAGCCATATTAGATGAAGCTATAACCATTTCACCCTCACCTTTGCTTTTTGCTTCTGCTAAGGCACTATATGCACTATTGAATAGGTCTATTAATGTACCATTTTCTGGAAAAAGTCCTACACCTTTGGAAAATGTAATATGTTGATCTTTTAACCTTTTATTCTTTTTAACAGGTTCCATCAAATCATTAAATATCTCAATAGCTTTATATATATCTTTTCTTGATTCAATTTTTTCTATAAGTATCAAAAAATCTTCATGCAACATTTGATAAATTTTATACTTCTCATCAATCTTTTCAAACTCTTTTAATCTGTTTGCAATAAGAAGTATCAAATCATTCATACCCTGAAAACCAAGCATACCTCTTAGTTTTGCAAAATTATCAAGCTCTACTATAATAATTGCAAATTTGTTATCTTTGCTCACTACATTTGTAAGAGATGTAATCTCTTGGAATGCTTTATGCTGATTTGGAAGACCACTGAATGTATTTGTATATCTTTGAATACTGTTTTTATGTTCAGCTTGAGGATCTGGAATATCAATTATATGATAAACATCTCTTGAGTTTTTAATCTCAATACTCTTTATATTTACTGTCAAACCCTCAAAGTATTGATCTGGAGCTTTCAGTTTTATATCAATTAAAACAGTATCGAATTTGGTATTTCTGCTATCGTGATACTCAATAAGTTGTGATATATTTAACCAATCATGCTTTATGGGTGTATAAAACAGTGGCTCTTTCTCCAAATCTGAGAGATTTTTATTATTTGGTATCATATATATTTTTTTCATCGTATGATTGGCATAAGCCACCATTCTACGATTTCTGACTATAATTACAGCATCTTTACTAATATCCAGTATAGGCTTAAAAAGTTGCTCCTCTATAGATAACTCTTTTGAACAATTTTCACTCTCTTCATTTTTACCAAATAATCCAAACATCTTCAACTCTTTTATATTATTCATATAATACCCAAACAGGTATTACTCATTTTTTTTATGTACATATCAGCTATGATTAGCCATTATATAAGTATCATACTTAATATAAAGCTCACAATCTCTGTTAAAATATATCTATTGTATCAATATTTTACCAAATGTATAAATTTTACATATAAAATTGTGATTTAACACTACTTTAACTCTTTTTTCATCTGCTTGAGTAAATTCTTTGGATAGAGTCGATATAGTTTTGAACCTCCAAAATAGTGAGGAATAAGTTCAAAGAGTATATAAAATATCCATAGCATTGGATAAAATACTCTATACTCTATATAAAAACTTCTGTATCTGTATCTCTCTTTGAACCACACCAAAGATCTGCGTGAGCCACTATTTACAAGAAGCAATTGCAAAGCAAATACAAATCCCCATAAAATATATGTCATAACTACTACCATAACTCCTGCTTTTATACCATAAAGTGATATTACCAT
Source organism: Campylobacteraceae bacterium (assembly GCA_027063325.1). GTDB lineage: Bacteria > Campylobacterota > Campylobacteria > Campylobacterales > Sulfurovaceae > Nitratifractor. The sequence continues at coordinate 3,307 of JAMOSA010000314.1, read as the reverse complement.
AGCAATAAAAAGAGCCATAAATAGAGCAAATGACCTAAATCCCATAGCAGCTACAATAACAACCACAGAAAATATAAAAAGTAGTGAACCAAATACAATTATGGCTTCAAAATAACTTTGCTGCTCTTGGAATGTAGGACTACTCCAAGCACCAGCAAGTAGCAATAAAAAGGCACCTACAATTGATAGTACAAATAAAAAAATCTCTTTTTTATTCACCATCTATTCCTATATCATACAATTTTAAAAGTGCTGTTGTATCAACATCTCTGCCAAGCCACTCTCTATAAAGATTATGCATCTCATCACTTCCACCTCTTTTTAAGATATACTCTTTGTACCCTTTTGCTTTACTTAATAAAAAGTCACCCTCACTCAAACACTCAAAAAAGGCATCAGCACTCAAAGCCTCTGCCCACTTGTAACTATAATATCCAGCAGCATATCCACCTGCAAATATGTGTGCAAAACCATTTTGAAATCTATTATATGATGGTGGTTTAAGCAAAGCATACTTATTTCGGATAGAATCAAGTAACTCTTGCACCTCTTTGCCTCTGTAGCTACCACTATGTAGCTTGATATCAAACAGAGCAAACTCAATCTGTCTGAGCATACCCATAGCAGATTGAAAGTTTTTGGCATCTTTTATCTTTTTGAGTAACTCTTTTGGCATAGGTCTATTATCTTTGTAATCTATGGCAAAACTCTTTAATATTGCCTCTTCATAAGCAAAATTTTCCAAAAACTGACTTGGAAACTCTACAACATCCCATGCAACTCCATTTATACCACTCACTCCCCTTTCACTTACTCTGCTAAAGAGGTGGTGAATTGCATGACCCATCTCATGAAATAGGGTTACAACATCATCATGTCTTAATAAGGATGGATTATCCTCTGTTGCTTTTGGAAAGTTGGCTACAACAAAGGCTGATGGCAAATGAGTTAAACCTTTGCTATCTATATAGTGAGTCTCCCAATCATGCATCCATGCACCACCTCTTTTATTCTCTCTTGCTTCCAAATCAAAATAGACTCTTCCACACACTTTGTTATCTTCATATAGCTCATAACACTTTACACATGGATGCCAAAGCTCTAAATCAATTCTTTTGAACTCTATATCAAAAAGTCTATTTATTATATCAAGCAGACCATCTAAAACTCTGTCTGATTCAAAATATGGTTTTGTATCATTCTCATCAAAATCAAACAACTCTTTTTTTAACTTCTCAGAGTAGTAAGCTACATCATATGCAGCCAAATCATCTATACCATCCAACTCTTTTGCAAACTCTTTTAGTCTATTTATTTCAGCTCTGCCCTGAGGTAAAGAGTTCTCTGCCAACTCTGTCAAAAACTTTACAACACTCTCTACACTACTAGCATCTCTTCTCTTTAGAGCATATACAGCATAATTTTCAAAACCAACTATATGTGCCTTTTTGGCTCTAAGAGACAAAATTTCATCAATAATTTCACTATTTTGAGGAGCTCTTGTAGTATAAGCTTTATATATCTTTTCTCTTAATTTTCTATTTGGTCCATATGTAATATATGCCATATAGCTAGGCATTTGAAGAGTAAATTTCCATTTTACTTTACCATCTTCTTCAAATTGAGCCGATTTCAAATCCTGTAGAGGAATACCCTCAACATCCTCTTTTTTTTCTACTATCATCTCCCATTTGGCTGTAGCATCAAGTAGATTTTGACTAAAATTATTTTGTAATTCGCTCAATCTAATATCAATAGCTTCAAGCTCTTTTTTACTCTCTTTGTCAAGTTTGGCTCCAGAGAGTACAAAATCTCTAATCTCAAGCTCCAATACTCTTTTTTGTATATCATTTTTAACTTTTAGATTGCTATAACATCTATAAACTCTCTCATCTCTTGATATATCACTATAAAACTTACTAATTAGAGGAAGTGCCTCTTGATAAACCTCTTGAATTTTTGGTGAATTTAATACACTATTTAGGTGAGAAAGCGGTGTAAAAAAGAGATTTCTTCTCTCATCCATATCTTCAATAGGTTTTACCACACTCTCATAATCACTGCTATTGCTTGTTACAATAGATAAAATCTCTCTCTTTTGACTCTCTAGCATCTCTTTTAGCTTTGGTATAAAGCTCTCTATATCCACAGAAAAAGGCTCAAAACTATACATATACTATATTACTCTCCTATAAAAATATACTATTAAAGTTGTGTAATTGTATCATCTTTTTATAGTTTGAATATTTACTATACAAATAAACAGACTCATAAATAATAAGCCTCTTTAGACTATAATAATCCAATAGCATAAAGGTTATTATATGACAAGAGAACTTCCTACTGTTATTTGGGATTTAGATGGTACTTTAGTAGATACTTTGGCAAATATTACCAATACTGTAAACCTCGTAAGAGATAAATTTGGTCTTGACAATGTTGGGAGTGATATTATAATAGAGTATCTAAATGGTACATCAAATATAAAAGCTGTAGATATTTTTGGTGTAGCAGAAGATAAGCTTAGTAGTGCAAGAGAGCTTTTTGGTAAATATTATGAGATTGAATGTGTAAAAGATATAGAGTTATACAGCAAAGTAGAAGATACACTTCATATACTCTCAGACAAAGGCTACAAACTCTGTGTAGCTACAAATGGTTCACTTAAGTATGCCCAAATGATTTTAGAAGAACTTCAAATAATTACACTATTTGATTGTATTGTAGGATCTGATAGTGTAACCAATCCAAAACCAGCCCCAGATATGCTAATTAAAGCTCTTGGTGATAGTGATATATCAAAGAGTGTAATGGTAGGCGATAGCCCCAAAGATATAATTGCTGCAAAAAGAGCAAATATTATGCCACTATTTGCAAATTGGGGTTATGGTAAAATAGCAGATGAAGTTATCATACTAAATAGAGCTACAGATATACTCAAGGTATTACCATGAGTGGAAAAGTTATATTTTTGGGTACTTCAGCTGGTGTTCCAACCAAAAATAGGAATGTAAGTGCTATAGCTTTAATTCCACAAAACAGTAAAGAGTGGTTGCTTTTTGATTGTGGAGAAGCTACCCAACACCAACTGCTATATACACACCTATCAACACATTCACTAAATAAAATATTCATAACTCATCTACATGGAGATCACATCTATGGATTGTTTGGCTTATTGGCTTCAAGAGCTATGAGTGGAGTTGAAACCTCTTTGTCTATATATGGACCTGATGGTATAGAAGAGATAGTTAATACTATTAAAAGATTATCTAATTTAACCTTACCATTTTCTATTAGATATATA
>JAMOSA010000313.1 GCA_027063325.1 Campylobacteraceae bacterium | reverse complement strand
TACAAATCTTTTGTGGCTGAACTTGGTATCTGTTGAAATTGCCAATACTTTACATCCAAGTTCACCCTCAATTGTATCAAGGTGTGCATTCATAGCTGCAATTTCAGTAGGACATACAAATGTAAAATCAGCAGGATAAAAGCATACTATACTCCAACTCCCTTTTAAATCTTCACTGCTTACAGTTGTATAGTGACCACTTTTTGAATCATACGCATCTACTTTAAATTCTGGCATTGGTTTTAGTACCAAAACTCCTGCTTGTGTTGTCTCTTCCATATCTTTACTCTCCTTGGTTTGTTTTATTGTTTTTTCTTGTGTTGTTGCTTTTACATCACTATCACATGCCATAAGAGGCTCCTTTGATTGATATGTGAAATTATAGGCTAAATAATAATTTTTGTCAAGTAGTATAATATATTTATGTGAAATCTATAGGATCCATATCTATAATGATACCACTTTTTAATTCAATTTTGTGTAGAGCCTTTAGGAGTGCCACTCTTTTTGTACTCCTTAAGAGTATATTGTATCTATATCTATTTGAAATCTTTTCAATAGCTGATTTTCCAGCTCCAACTATCTCTATCTCTTTATATGTAGAGAGTCTATCTCTAATAGTATATGTCATCTCTTGAGCTTTTTGCCAATTTTTGTGTTCAATTATTACTCTAGCAAGATGCATAAATGGTGGATAGAATCCTTTTGCAAACTCAATTTCATACTTTAAAAACTCTTCATAATCACCAATCCACTCTTTGAAGAAATCCTCTTTTGCACTCTCTATGAGTACTACAGCACTTTTGTTTCTGCCACTTCTTCCTGCTATTTGGTGTAACAAACTTACAGCTTTCTCCATAGCTCTATAATCAGCAACACCCACTATAAAATCGAGTCCAGTAATAACTGATAGTGTAATATTTGGATAATCATGACCTTTGCTCAGCATCTGTGTACCTACTGCTATATTGCTTGTACCATCTTCAATTCTCTTTAGTGCTTTTTGCAATTTGGTTGGTGTTGTAATTGTATCTTTGTCAAATATCTCTACTTTGGCTTGGGGAATCCTCTCTTTTATAATTTGGGCTACCTCTTGTGTACCTATTCTATCACTTTTTAGTGGTTCATATCCACACTTTGCACAAGCTACTCTAATAGGTTCTGTATAGTTACAGTAGTGACACTTAAGAAACCTGTTTTTACGGTGTAAGCTCATACCAACAGAACAAAACGGACATTTGTGCGTCTCTCCACATGCTTGACACCATAGATATTTGTAGTTTGCTCTTGTTGGTACAAATACCAAGCTCTGTTCATCTTTTAGATAATTTTGTTCTAAATAGCTCATAATGGTACTCTCAAGTGAACCATTTGGAATAAATTTATATATCTTTTTTGTAGTTATATATGCCTCTTTTAATCTTATAGTTGGAAATTTGACATAACTTTTTAGGCTTGGTGTTGCACTTGATAGTATCACTTTGGCATTTAATCTATCTGCTATGTAAATAGCTAAATCTTTTGCATTGTATCTTGGTTTTGTCATTGATTTGTAGCTATC
>JAMOSA010000312.1 GCA_027063325.1 Campylobacteraceae bacterium | reverse complement strand
AGTGGTACAAATAGTGCAGACCTAGCTCCTGCTATTATTCTAATCTCTCCATTTAAAATCCTCTTTAGAGTATTCTCTTTTTGTTTTTTAGTCAATTTTGAGTGCCATAAAGCTACCTGTTCTCCAAAGTAATGCTGGAGTCTTTTTAGCATTTGTGGAGTTAGTGAAATCTCTGGCATAAGTAGTATGGCATTTTTACCACTTTGCAAGGTTTTGGCAATTTGAGTAATAAAAATTTCAGTCTTTCCAGAGCCTGTTACACCAAATAGGAGTGATTTTGATTCTATATCAACTCTTTTTGATGCTTCAATTTGTGCAGGTGTTAATGAGGGTAGGGGGTTTTGGGGGGTAAAGTCAATATATTTTATTTTTATTTCATCATGGTATGGAATAAAAAGAGATAGAGCCTCAGATAATGAAGAGAAGTAATAATATGCTATAAACTTTGCTGTTTCAATCTGAAAAGTTGAATAGAAATAGTTTGAAATATCAACAATTTGCAATGTATCAAAATCTGGTTTATCCACCTCTTGGATAACTGTTGCTTTTTTTATACTCTTTTGTAGAGTTACAGTTACAACTTTGCCTATATCTATCTGTTTGTCAAAAGAATAAATAAGTTCTGGAGCTAAAGAGCGATGCAAGATTACTTTATAATACCTCACATCGCACCCCTAAAACTATTTTGTTAATAGCTTACACCCTCTACTGTTTGGATCACTACATACAAATCTATTGTTTTCTAGTTTAAATTCTACATTTGTACCATCTGGCATTCTAAAAGTATATGTTGAGGGAGATGAGCTTGTATCTACCTCCCAACATGCCTTTTGAGAGCTACTCTCACACTCTTTTAGACCATATTCAAGAGTTCCATTAATATCGGTAATATCAGAAAAATTACCTTTTAGTATATTTTTTTGCCTCTCTGCTGCTAAACCTGAACGGATAGCTGATACTGTAGCTCTGGCTTTACTAATTATTGCATCATCTCTTGTTGCAGAAAATTTTGGTATTGCAATACCTGCTAAAATTCCAATTACTACTATTACAAATACAAGTTCTATCATACTAAATGCACATCTCATAGTGTATAAATAGTTTTTCATCTCCAAAAACCTCCTAAGATATAATCATTATACTATTGTAGTTCCCCTTAAATACTAATAATATAGATAATCTTTTGTATATTGATTTTGAAATTGAAGTTTGGCAGGATAGAAATCCTGCTTTTTGCTAAAATGGGTTTATAGCAGATATAAATCCATTTTTTGGTGCTTTTATCTGTGTAGAAGAGTAGATAAATTTTTTGTTTTTATCTCTGTATAGTTTTGCTGCTTTTGGTTTGTGAATTCTATCGTATAGTGAGGCTATATCTTCATTTAGTAGATATTGTGACATCTCAAGCCTTACTATCATTGTCTGTACAAGTGGAGCATATTGAGTATTTTTATAAGTGTTATAAAATATCTTTGCATCACTCAATGCACTCATTACCATCTTTTGATCTTTGTTTATATCTCTTATAGATAGAAACTTGGCTTTAATTCTTAAAAACTTTGCATATAACCCTTTTGGACCATTTCCATACCTTTTGATATACTCTCCTAGATAAAAATCAGCTAATAGATACTCTTCTTTATCCATATGTGCCATTGCTAAAATTATCATAGCTGGAGCAATAAGACGAGAGTTTGTATGTTCACTTCTTAGAGATAGATACTTTTTATCTGCCTTTTCCAACTCTCCTCTTGATATAGATTTGAGTATATCATCATACCAAGCTACTGCTGATTTGTTAAATTCAATTTTATCTTTACTATTTGATGTACAACCAGTAGTAAATCCAACTATTATTAAAACAACAAATAATAGATTTATATATTTTCTCATCAATACTCCCCCTTCTTGAGTAATAGATACTTTTTAAAGTATAGTAGTTTTATATAATCATATCTAAAGTATGGTTAAATAACCCAACTCTTAATATATATTAAAAATAATCTAATAATATCTAGTTTTTAAAGATAATTTTTATCTTTTATTGTATAATTCTACATATAAAATTAATCTTCAAGGAGTATATATGATAAAAAAGGTATCAATTGCATTGAGTATGATTGCAACACTATCTATAAGTGCAACTGCGGGTGGTTTGATGGAACAGGCTAAAAATGCCGGTCTTAAGCCAATTCCTCAAGATTCACTTGAACTTGCAAAATTAATAGACAATCCAAAAAACAGAGTGACTGCCAAAAAAGTAGAACTTGGTAAAAAGTTGTATTTTGAACCAAGACTTAGTAAAAGTGGATTGATTAGTTGTAACACTTGTCATAATTTAGCAACAGGTGGAGTTGATGGAGTAGGTCCTGCAACTGGTCATATGTGGACTGCAAACCCTCATCATCTAAACTCTCCAACAGTATATAATGCTGTATTTTTTGATAAGCAGTTTTGGGATGGTAGAAGTCCTGATTTGGAAGATCAAGCCCAAGGCCCAATTCAAGCAGCTCCAGAGATGGCAGCAACAAAGGAGCATGTTGAAGCTGTAGTTAACTCTATACCTGAGTATGTAAAAGAGTTTCAAGATGCTTATGAGAATCCAAAAATGAAACCAACTTTTAAAGATGTAGCTGATGTAATAGCTGTATTTGAGAGAACTTTGGTAACTCCATCTCGATATGATGATTATCTAAATGGTAAAGAGGATGCTTTAACAAAAGAGGAAAAAGAGGGTCTTAAAGTATTTATAGACAAAGGTTGTGCATCTTGTCACAATGGTATAGCACTTGGTGGTAGTATGAAGCCATTCCCTGTAACTGGTAAATACAAGTATGCAAATGTAGGTGATTTCAAGGGTGACAAGAGTGGTATGGTAAAGACTCCGACACTAAGAAATATTCTTGAGACTAGACCATATTATCATAATGGTGCTGTATGGGATATCAAAGAGGCTATCAAAATAATGGGTGAAACTCAGCTTGGTACAAAAATAAGTGATGATGAAGCCAACAAAATTGCTACATTCTTTGGTGCATTAACTGGTAAAAAACCAGATGTATCATATCCAATGTTACCTGCAAGCAATAATAATACTCCAAAACCAAATTTAAAATAATTTAAATTTATTGAAAGTGGGACTTTGGTCTCACTTCTTTAATTCTTTACTTTTAAATAGAGATATTTATTATGATTTAACTAATAATTCCATTGGTTTAAATAGTTCTACTACTTCTTGGTTGCATATGAATGTAGTATTGTATGGGTGTGGTGTAACTATTGAGGGTAAATTATATCTCTTGGCATATGGAAGTAACTCTTTGGAGTAGTTGCCAAAAAGTATAAGTGTAGGTTTTTGATCTTTTAGTAGAGATAGTAGATTATCTATAAATGGTTTCCACATTTTAGTATGATATTTTGATCTTTTGCTATCTTCAAAAACCAAAGCTGAATTTAGTAGTAATATGTATTGATTTTCCATATTTACTCTAAGCTCATCTATACTATCAATCAAAAACTGTTTATTTATAGAAG
>JAMOSA010000311.1 GCA_027063325.1 Campylobacteraceae bacterium | reverse complement strand
CTTACAAACATGACACAATTATAGCAATTTTAGATTTGGGACACCCAGATTTTATCTCATAACACTCTTCAAACTCCCTATTTTAGGGGTTTAAAAAAATGGTTTTTAAAAAGTGAGAAAGTCAGGAAAGAAGCCTTCACTCAAGATTAATTCTTTTGAGGGGGGAGGTATTAGTGGCTTAAGCGAGACTCAGGTTATATTATGGCTTTTTTTGTATCATTGGGCATTAATCTATAAATTGGTTTACAATCCATTCACTAAATGCAAATGAACAGGTAAAAGCAGGAGATACTGCATTTAGAATGTGTACAGAGTTGTTATCGCCCTCTACTACAAAATCTTGTACAAGTTCCAAGCTCTCTTTATGAAGTAGTTGAGCTCTTATACCTGGTTTGCTCCAACTATCAAATTTCTCTTTTTCAATACTCTTTACCATACTTTGAGCTAGTGAAACAAGCTTGTTGGGTGAGTACTTTTGAAACTCTTCAAATGCCAATTTACGGAAATGAAAACTATCAGTTGCAAAGAGTTTTGTTTCATAGTACAAAATTTCTATCATCTCTTCTATATTGAAGTTTGAAAATCCATCATAATTCTCTCTCCAAAATGCCGGAATTGCAGTAGGACCTATTTTGGTAGTACCATCAACTGTAAGAGTATAATGAACTCCCAAAAAAGGATTTTCAAGCTTTGGTACAGGATATATATTTGTCTTTATTGGAGTAGTTTTGCCAGAGTATCTCAAATATATACCCTTAAATGGAATTATTGTATAAGCATCTCCAAAACCAAAAGAAGATGCAATTTTGTCTGCATACAATCCTGCTGTATTTATTATCTTTGTAGCTCTTATTTTGCCTTGATTTGTTTCTATGGTATTTAAACCAATATTGTGTTTAAATTGAGTATTTGTATATAGTTTTGCACCATTTTGTACTACAATATCTCTAAGTTTTTTCACAACTTCTGTGGGATTTACAGTAGCTGTATTTGGAGAATAGAGAGCCTCTTTGTATGTTTTTGCATTTGGTTCTATCTCAAGCAGTCTGTTTTGATCTATCAAATAGAGTTCTACACCATTGGTATCTCCTCTTTTTTTCAGTTCATACAATCCTTCTAACTCTGATTCATCTTTGGTTACTACCACTTTGCCACACTCATTTACAGGCAGTTGGTATCTATAGCAAAACTCTTTTAGTCTTTGATTACCCTCTAGGGTAAATTTTGCTTTGAGTGAATCTGCTGTATAATAAAATCCTGCATGTAGTACTCCACTATTTCTACCACTGGCATGTAAGGCTACATCAGACTCTTTTTCTATGATGAGTATAGATGAATTTTTATATTTTGATTGCAAACTATGTGCTACGCTAAGCCCAATAACTCCTGCTCCTATTATCAAAAAATCGCACTCTATCATATCACTTTCTACCTCTTTTTCTCTTCTTTTTGCCCGATATATTTGGTGTTGCTGATTTTCTTATATCTCTTTGTCTTCTTGATGCTCTTTTTTGAATTTTTTGTCTATTTTCATTATCATCTTCTTGTTTTTCTTGTTTCTCATCAGTAGTGATATTGTTGTTTTCATCATCTATATCTATAATATCCTCTTGTGTACTATCTTTGGTATTGTGTCCTAATAGCTTGGGCTCATTTGTATGCATATCTACAAGCAGACTTGTAAGTTGTCCTCTAATTGCTATATCATGCTCCTTATCAGCAATAATATCCAATATTTTACTCACTTTCTCATGTTGGAGTTTACTCTCTTGCATATTTGCTTCATGCTCCATCTCTTGCTCTTTTAACTCTTTTTGATGTTGTTGTCTTTTGTAAAAGAGTAGATAACCAAATAGTAATAAAGCTCCCAGAGCTATTAGAGCAGCTATTATATACTTCTCTTGCATCTCCTTTTTTACAGCTTCTATGCGAGATTCATAAAGTTTTCTCTCTTGTTCAATTTTTAATTTTGCTTGAGCTTCAATACGGCTGATACTCTCTTGGGTTTTTAATCTCTCGTGTTCTGTTTTACTCTCAAGTTTTTTGATGGTTTGCTCTTTTGTACTCTCAAGCTCCTTTAGAGCTTTCTCTTTTTCTGCTAATATCTTTGCAAGTCTCTCTTTGTGTTCTAACTCAATCTCTCTTAGTTTCAACTCCATATCTTTGGTTTGGAGTGCTATAAGTTTACTATTTGATTGAGTTTGAGAATTTTGTGTAGAGTCTGTATATTGTGAAGTTTGGTTTGTTGGTGTACCATAGCCTCCATAGGCGTGTGATATTGGTACCTTGGAACCATTCATCAATTTTGGATAACTGTTATAACTACTGTTTGTATTGCTATTATTTTCACAGCCTGTTATAAAAACTATTAGTGTAACAAAAGATAATAATATCCCAAGCCTTTTCATATCACACCTCCTAACCTAATCTTGATTTAAAATCTTCATATCCAAACATTCTGATTATCTCTATATCTGCTTCTTGTGTTATCATAGCTATTGCAGGTAGATTTATACCATTGAATGTAGTAGCTTTTACTATTGTATAGTGCATCTGATCTTCAAAGATTATTTTAGATCCAATCTCAAGTTTTTTATCAAAACTATAATCACCCATAATATCACCAGCTAGACAAGTATTTCCTGTTAATCTATAAGTATAAGCCTTTTTACCTGCTTTAGAAGCACCTCTTACTGTAGCTTTGTAAGGCATTATTACAGTATCTGGCATATGTGCTTCTGTAGAGGTATCAAGTATTGCTATATCTATACCATTGTGTACTATATCTATCACTGTTGCTACCAAAACACCTGTCTGCCAACCTACTGCTTCACCAGGTTCTAAATATATCTGTAGTTGTGGATAACTCTTTTTGAACTCTTTTATTATATGAATAAGTCTATCTATATCATATCCATCTCTTGTAATATGGTGTCCACCACCAAAGTTTACCCACTTCATTAGTGGTAACCATCTGCCAAACTTTTTTGTAAATACCTTTAGAGTATTCTCAAGAGCATCAGAATCTTGCTCACAAAGAGTATGAAAGTGTAATCCCTCTATTTTGGTAGCAACTTCAAAATCTATATCTTTATCCAATGTTCCAAGTCTTGAGTGAGGGGCACAGGGGTTATAAAGCTCTACTGGAGCTTCAGAGTATTGAGGATTTACTCTAAGACCTATTGATATATTTGGATTTATCTCTTTGACTCTTTGATGGTAACGATGTAGTTGTGATGGAGAGTTAAATACCAAATGGTCACTCAAAGATGCTATTTGATCAATATCACTCTCTTTGAATGCTGGGGAGTATGTATGTACCTCTTTGCCAAACTCCTCTCTTGCAAGTTTTGCTTCATTGAGACCACTGGCACAACATCCACTTAGGTATTCATTGATAATATCAGCTTTTTTCCATGGAGCAAATGCTTTTAGAGCCAGTAGTATTTTGGCTCCACTTTCATTAGATACATACTTGAGTATCTCAAGATTTTTTCTAAGCAGATGCTCCTCTATTACCCAGCAAGGAGAAGGAAGAGCATTTAAGAGAGTATCATCTATCAAAGAGGGTGTATCAAATAGTTGTGCTTGTGTCAAGTTAGTCTCTTTCTATATTCATAATCTTTTCAACTCTATTTGCATGTCTGCCACCTTCAAACTCTGTCTCTATAAATGCATCAATTATAGAAGTGGCTACACCCATACCGATTACTCTTTCACCAAAACACAATATATTGGCATCATTGTGTGCTCTACTCATAGAGGCTGTATATGCATCATGACACAATGCGGCTCTAATACCTTTGACTTTGTTTGCTGCCAAACTCATACCAATACCTGTACCGCATATTAATATACCAAAGCTTCCCTCATCATCTTTTACAGATTCAGCACACTTTCTTGCAAAATCTGGATAATCTACTCTATCTGTACTATCTGGTCCCAAATCTATGATCTTATGACCTTTTGCTGTAATATAATCTATAATTTGGCTCTTATATGCAAATCCTGCATGATCTGTTGCTATATAAAATTTCATCTATTCTCCTTTTGTTTATGATGGTAGTATCAGGTTCAATATCCAATTAACTGGCATAAAAAATAGATTTGCCAATGGTTGGATAAAGAGTACTGTTATTAAAATTATCATTCCATATGGATATATCTTTTCATAAAATGATACAAAGCCATACCATTTGTGTTTTGCTGCAAAGTAGTTAAGAGCCTGTGAACCATCAAGTGGTGGTATAGGCCAGAGGTTAAATACAGCAAGTACTACATTAATCATTACTGACTGTGCAATAACTAGATAGAAAAATGCTCCAATTAAAGATGTTGGAGGATAAAAGAGTGGCAAAATTGTAGCCATAATTGTAGCTATTATGAGATTATAGGTAATACCTGCTAAAGCTACTGCAATAGCTGCATTGTAACCACCATTTTTGATGACTGTATGGATATTTACAGGTACCGGTTTTGCCCACCCAAATAGAAATGGTGCATTGACTATATAGAGCATAGAGGGTACTAGTATGGTACCTACTAAGTCTATATGTTTGATAGGGTTTATACTGAGTCTGCCTTGCATTTTGGCAGTATTGTCGCCATATTTGTATGCAATATATCCATGCATAATCTCATGACCTACTATTGCAATTATCAATGCAACAATAGAGGCGACTACTTTTATAATATCAACTTCACTCATCAGTCATCCTTGGGTTGTTCATGCTGAAATGTATCTACCATTCGACCGACTCTATCCCATCTGACACTGTATCTGTGTCTGTTCCACGCCTCTTGACACTCTTTTGAACCAAGTGGTAGAGTACCGCATACTTTTGAGAGTGCTTGATGATCTCTGCCTCCTCCTATACCTTTATATACTCTTTCGTAACTTCTGTACTCCATACTAAAATATATAAACCATGGTTTTCCAATAATCAGGTTGTATGGCACTTCACCCCAAAATCGACTATCTTCTGAATTATCTCTGTTGTCACCTATCATATAGAAGTTGTCATCATCAATTTTTTTGTAAAATATATTTACAGGTGAACCATTGAGTGTATAAATTGGTGCCAACTCTGCCAAATCTGCTACAAAAAGAGGCTTCATATCTATCTCATTGGCTCTATAGAGCATTAATTTAA
>JAMOSA010000310.1 GCA_027063325.1 Campylobacteraceae bacterium | reverse complement strand
AACAGATGAGCCAATACACCATCTGTTGCAAATTCGGCATCGAGTACTTTTATCTCTTCTGCACTGTAGCCAAACATAAAATACTCTTCCCAATTGATACTCATTATGCTTTTATCATCATTTGCAAATACATAATCAGATACAATTCTTTCAAATTGAGGTTTTGTAATTATACCTTTTTTTTCTCTAATATTAATTGATATATTAAATCTTTTGCTATTTCCTGCCAAAGCATCCATAAGCATTGATATAAACTGCTCTTTATCCTGAACATCTGCTCTCTCTAAAAGATACTCCAGCATATTCATAGCAACCTCATAGTGTCTTTGCATATTCTTATCACCATCTTTGGTAAGCCATGCTATATTTATTCTGTTTGCAATAGGGACACACTGAATAGAAGCTCTCATATCCCCATCTTGCATCTTTATTACCAAAGGTATGGCATATAACTGCTTGAGTATATCAACTTTTGGTCTCTTTCCTATATTTTGATTTATCAATTTTACAAAACTGTTTGCCAATAGATTTGCTTCAATCAAAGCAGATTTTGCAGATGACTTTGTGCGTACTGTATCAAGATATTGAAAAAGTACCCCAACAAGTGCCAACATAGAAGCTATTACAGATAGTGTTATAAGCAGGGTTACTGCAGGTCTCATTGCTCTTTTCATATATGCTATACCATTATAAATATAATTTACATACTCTATTTAGTGTTAAAGTGTGCATTGGTTATAATTATAGAGAAAATATAATAAAAGAAGGAACATTTATTAATATGAAAAGAGGATTCAGTTTACTTGAACTATTGGTAGTTATATTGATTTTGGGGATTTTGGCTGCATTTGTAGCACCAAACCTAATAGGTGCAGGAGAGAAAGCAAGAAGAGATTTAGTATGCTCACAAATGGCAAATATATCTCAAGCTCTAAAAATGTTTAAACTTGATAATGGTATGTATCCAGATACAGAAGAGGGATTACAGGCTCTTTTATCAAATCCGGATCCGGATAAATATCCAAACTACTCATCTCATCCATACCTTGAAAAACTACCAAAAGATTCTTGGAGAAACAGATTTGTATATATCAAAACAGAAGATGGAAAGTTTGATTTAATCAGCTATGGTTCTGATAGAAAAGAGGGTGGAGATGGTGACGGTGCAGATATATACTACTCCCAATGTCAAAAATAGAATCTAAAAGAGAGGGTTTTACTCTCCTTGAACTGCTTATTGTAATACTGCTTATATCTATATTTACATTTTTGGCTTTTGCTGTACTCAAAAAGAGTGATAGCTCCAAATCAGAGCAGTTTGATCTGATGCACCTTAGAAAACCTCCTGTTGATATACCATCAAGCGGAGCTGAACTTGTATGTATCAATGAGTGTAAAGAGTGCTACTTTGTATATCCAAATATGGACAGTAACAGCAAAATAGAGAGTAATTTTGGAAAAATAAAAGCATACCTGATTGATAATGAAAACTCTCTGCAAGAGATTGACTTTGGAAGAATTGATGACAATAAAATATGTCTTAGATTTCACTACTATGGAAATGGAAGCAATAGTGAAATGATTATAGAATCCAAAGGCAAATTCTACTACTATCCCACATATTTTGGAAAAACTGAAATATTTGACAATATATCAGATGCAAAACAGAGATGGAAAAACAACAGATACAGATTAAGAGACAAAGGGGATTACTACTGATGAAAAGAGCATTTACTCTAATGGAGATATTGGTATCTGTTATGCTTATATCTATAGTACTACTTGGTATTACAAAGATAGAGAGTCAAAATATAGGTGTAGCACACTATCTATCAAACAGAATCGAATCAGAGTTTGCAAATTCACTCTTTTTGGGCAGCAAAATATCCAACTACAACAAAGAGAAGTTAACTGCTTATGATGCATTAAAAGATTTTAATATAGACAATTTAGATACAAAAAGAGTATTAAAAAATATAGACAGAGTTGTAACAACCCAAAATCAAATCCCAATAGAAGAGTTGCCAATATCTATAAATCTAAATGCTATTATGCTAAAGGGTGATTTTTCTGCCATATATTACAAAATTACACCATAAGGTACCAAAAAATAATGGTACCTATTTGATAAACCTACTACTTCTTCTCTTTCTGCTCTAACTCTTTTGCTCTTTGGGCTATCTCTTTTTTGAGTTCATCAGCATGTGCTGCAATTCTTTTTTGTGCCATCATAATCATAACCTCAGAGAGTCTTGGCATATATACAAGTGCCTTTTTACCCACTTTTGAAGAGTAAAATCTAGTAAGTTGCTTTAACTCCTCTGTTGTAAATGCTCTAGCATAAAGTATTGCTACTGCTTTTTTGATACCATTCCAGCTACCATACTTTTGAAAATACTTCTCATATATATCTTTGTATGGTCTCATTGCAGGTTGTCTTTTTAGTTGAACTTCCAATGATTTTTGCAAAGTACCATTTAGTCCCTCTTTGAGTTTTAGTACATCAAAAAGTTCATATGCTGCTTTTAATGCTTCTGGAGAGATCTGTTTAGTATTTGTTTTTTCACCAGCTGATAGTGTACCAACCCCACCTATCCCAAGTAGCATAGATATAACAAGAAGTGTCTTTAAACCTTTTTTTAACATTACTATTACCTTTATGATAGTTTTGTATTTGTAAATATAAGATTATCATACAATAGTTAACAAATAACTATGATACAAATAGTAAATAGGTAATAAATTGCAATGGTTACTATTTCTAGTTACAATACACTCCAAAAACTTTATATGGAGTTGCAATGGTTAATAACCATATATATATAAAAGGTGCAAAAGAGCATAATCTAAAAAATATAGAGTTATCCATACCCAAAAATAAAATGGTTGTAATAACTGGTATCAGTGGTAGTGGAAAATCTACTTTGGCATTTACCACACTCTATGCAGAGAGTCAAAGGCGATATATAGAGTCTCTCTCTTCATATGCAAGACAATTTTTGGGTAGAGTCGGTAAACCTGATGTGGAAAAGATAGAGGGGCTTACACCATCAATTGCCATTGATCAAAAGACAACCTCAAAAAATCCGCGATCTACTGTTGGGACAATTACAGAAATTTATGACTATCTTAGACTACTCTTTGCTAGAGTCGGCAGACAGTACTGTCACAAGTGTGGCAAACCAATATCTTCTATGAGTGCAGAAGATATTATTACAGAGGTAAACAGATTGCCACAAAACTCCAAAGTCATTATTATGGCTCCTCTTGTCAAAGAGAAAAAAGGAAGCTTTAATGATTTGATAGAGTCTCTTCGAGACAAAGGCTTTATAAGAGCTATGATAGATGGTGTAATGGTGAGATTGGATGATGAAATAGAGTTATCAAAGACAAAAAAACATACCATAAAAGTAGTAATAGATAGAGTTATTATCAAAGATAGCAATCAAGAAAGAGTTGCCCAAGATATTGAAAAGGCAATGAGTGAAAGTTATGGAGAGGTAGAGATAGAGGTTATAAACTATCAAGAAGTAGGATTGGAAAAAAAGAGTTTCCACTACTCTGAGCATCTTGCATGTTTTAGATGTAAAGAGAGTTTTGAACCACTTGAGCCTGTAAGTTTCTCATTCAATTCACCAAGTGGTGCTTGTAGTGCATGTGAAGGGCTTGGTGTAAGATACATACTGGATATGGATAAAATTATAGACAGTAGCAAATCTATAGATGAAGGTGCCATAAAGATAATGCACGGATATAACCGCAGTTATCACAAAGCATTTTTAAAAGCTGTAGCCCTTAGCAATAATATACCTACAGATATACCATTTGAAGATTTGACAAAAGAGCAAAAAACAATACTACTAAAAGGTAACAAAAAGATAATAAACTTTACTTGGAAAAAACACAAAATCAACAGAGAGTGGATAGGTATAGAGGAGTTTGCAAAAGAGACTCTAAAAGAGGAAAAAGATATAGATGAGTATATGAGTGAACAAATCTGTAACAGATGTAATGGTCACAGACTAAAACCAAGCTCTTTGGCTGTAAAGATTGGAGAGTACTCAATAGCAGATATTATAGATATGCCAATAGAGCAAAGTTACAAACTCTTTGCCAAAGATACAAACTTCTCTCACCTTGGAAAACAACAAAAGATAATAGCTGAGCCTATACTAAAAGAGATAAAAGAGAGACTCTTTTTCCTTTATGATGTGGGACTGGGATATATAAGCCTAAGCAGAGATGCAAGAACTATTAGTGGTGGAGAAGCACAAAGAATTAGAATAGCTAGTCAAATAGGTTCAGGATTAACAGGTGTATTATATGTACTGGATGAACCTAGTATAGGATTACACGAAAGAGATACCATGAAGCTTATACGCACACTTCACTCACTTAGAGACAAAGGTAACAGTGTAGTAGTGGTAGAACATGACAAAGAGACAATAAATTCAGCTGATTATATAGTAGATATTGGACCAGGAGCTGGAGAAAGAGGAGGAGAGGTAGTATTTAGCGGTACCTATGAAGAGTTAAAAGAGCATAATGGTTTAACTGCACAATATCTTTTTGGCAAAAAGATAATATCATATCCACACGCCAAACATAAACCAAAAGGGTGGATAGAGATCTCAAATGTAAATATAAATAATATCAAAAATCTATCAGCCAAAATCCCTCTGGGTCAATTTGTATGCGTAACTGGTGTAAGTGGTAGTGGCAAAAGCTCTTTGATACTACAAACTCTACTACCAGTTGCCAAAGAGACCCTAAATAGAACAAAAAAAGTATCAAAAATATCAAAAGTTAAAATAAAAGGCTTGGAATATCTGGATAAAGTGATATATCTTGATCAGAGTCCAATAGGCAGAACTCCGCGTTCAAATCCTGCTACATATACAGGTGTAATGGATGAGATTAGAAAACTCTTTGCACAGACAAAAGAGGCACAATTGAGAGGCTATAAAATAGGTAGATTCAGTTTCAATGTAAAAGGTGGTAGATGTGAAAAGTGCCAAGGAGAGGGAGTAATAACTGTAGCTATGCACTTTTTACCAGATATTGAAGTAGTATGCGATACATGCAATGGACAAAGATACAATGAGCAAACTCTGGAGATAAAATACAAAGGCAAAAGTATAGCAGATGTCTTGAGTATGAGTGTAGAAGAGGCA
>JAMOSA010000309.1 GCA_027063325.1 Campylobacteraceae bacterium | reverse complement strand
CTATTGCTCTCATCTCTCTAACCTTGTTTTTTTATCTGCTTTTTCTATATCTTCCCATACATGGTGTGGATCAAATATAGTTTGTGCATAAGTCATAATCATTATCATCACTACAAATGCCCACAATGATACACCAGGAATTATTGTTCCCATCTTTACAAGTTTTACTATAGATACCAAAACACCTATCAAAAATACATCAAGCATACCCCAAGGCAAAAGTATCTCTAACAGTTTTAACATCTGCTTTGCATACTTTGGCACAATATTGTGATACAAAGATCCAAAGAGAATAATAAATATGGATATTCTCATAAACGGTATTATAATAGTAGTCATCAAAACTGTAAGAGCTACCAATATATCTCTATCCAGATATAGATAGTATATACTGGTTGTAAAATTGGCTTTGGTTGTATTTCCAAGTACCGAAAATGAAAGAAAGGGAAAATAGTTTGTAACAATAAACAAAAACATTGCTGCAAGATTTAGAGCATACAGTTTTTCATACATTCCCTCATAATATTTAAATATTGTATGACCACAGTTTGGACATTTATATCTGCCATTTTTATGCTGTTTGTTTATAATAGAAATCTCATCACAATGGTGACAACAGATATAGTGTCTATTAATATCTCTGCTTAAAGGTTTTTGCATTAGAGTGAATGTCTCTTTAGAGCTTTTTGTAAATCTTGTAGAGTATCTATACCAAAACTCTCTGTCTCAACTTCAACCATAGCTACTCTGTAGCCATTTGCCAAAATTCTAAGTTGCTCAAGCTTTTCAATATTTTCCAGTTTTGAAGTTTCAAATGAACAAAATTTTGTTAGTGATTTCATAGTAAATCCATATATGCCCAAGTGTCCTTTGTAGTGATCAAATTGATGATCTCTTGGGTATGGTATTTGTGAACGAGAAAAATACAAAGCCAAACCTTCATTATCTGTTACTACTTTTACAATATTTGGATCCATAGCCTCTGGTGCTGATATATATTTGAATGCACTACAGGCTACTACTCTTTCATCTTTTGCATACTTTTTAGTAAGTTCATATACACTTAGGACTACACTCTGTTCAATAAATGGTTCATCTGCTTGTACATTTATAATAATTTCATCTAAAGGCAATTTTAGTTTTTTTGCTGCTTCATATATTCTGTCTGTACCAGATTGACAAGATGATGATGTAAGTATAGCTTTGATATCATGTTCACTTGCTATATCAATAACCTCTTTGGAGTCAGTTGCTATTACTACACTATCTATATCAGCTACTGCCAAAGCTGTACGAATGACCATTGGCAGTCCCATAATATCGGCTAAAATCTTATTTGGAAACCTAGTTGATCCAAGTCTTGCTGGTATTATTATCATAATAATCCTCTTACATAGGTGGTGGAGGTGGTGGCATAGAACCAAACAGATTTGGCATTATATCTTTGGCCACTTTCCAGCCATCAAGCCCTTCTCTCCATAGATAAGTTTGTGGTGTAATTTGACCACTGTTTGCCATCTGCTTTAGAGTATTTTCATCAAATGGTCCTTTTGTCTCTCCATTTACTGCTATATGCCATCTGTAACTGTTTGGAGGTGGTGGTGGAGCTGATGGTTGGGTATTTTGCTGTTGGCTAGGTTGTGCCATACTTTGAGCCATCTGTTGTGCCATAGCAAACCCCATACCCATTCCCATAGCATCACCCATAGTGCCATTTTGAGACATAGCATTTGCACTTTGATACTTTAGATGATCATCAAGATTGCCTGTAATTGCTCTGCTGGTTCTAGTATCAAGAGCTTTTTCTACCTCCTCTGGCAAAGAGATGTTTTCTACCAAAATCTTTTCCAGTTTCAAGCCATACTCCTTGAAGTATGGTGAAATAGCTTCTGTAATATATTCACTAAATAGATCATAATTGGCTGCTAGATCAAGTACAGGTGTTTTATCTTTACCAAGTACAACAGCCAGTTTTGAGACTATAAGGTTGGTCAATTGATCATCAATCTCATCTAATGTAAAGTGTCCATCTGTGCCTACAATCTCTGTCATAAATGTTTTTGGATCATCTATGCGTATCTCATATGTACCAAATGCTCTAAGTCTTACCATCGCAAACTCTGGATCTCTTACTGTAATGGGATTTTTGGTACCCCACTTTAGATTTGTAAAGCGACGCATACTCAAAAAATATACTTCTGCCTTAAATGGAGAGTTAAAAGCATGATCCCAATGTTTTAGTGATGTAAGAATAGGTAAATTTTTGGTCTCAAGTTCATAAGTTCCAGGACCCATAATATCAGCTATTTCACCCTCATTTACAAATACAGCAACCTGAGACTCCCTGACTATCAGCTTTGCACCATACTTTATCTCGTTACCTTGTCTTGGAAAACGCCATACAAGTGTATCATTTGAATCATCTGTCCACTCAATAACATCTATAAATTGTCCACCAATCCATTCAAAAAGCCCCATCTCCTACTCCTTATACCCTATTTGCTTTATTTGTGAAACCTCTGTGTCTGTTATATCTGTAGTGCTTTGTACCAATTGCTGTTTGGCTTCAACTGAGATAATTGCCTCTTTTAACTCCTTTTCACTCTTTGCCAACTCTTTGAGTGCCAACTCTCTGGCTTTTTTACCCTCTTGGGCAATGAGTAGTGAATCATTCAGTGTAGCTATTAGTGTATCATTTGCCTTTTTAATACTCTCTATATCAAATATACCTCTCTCCATCTGGGTTCTTACCTCTTTGTTGGCATCTCTTAGACTCTGAGCATTCTTCTCAAGTAATTCATTGGTCAAATCATTGGCACTCTTTATAGCTTTTGCAGCATCGTGAGAGCGATATATTGTAACAGTCTGAGCTAATTGGTTTCTCCAAAGAGGAACTGTATTTATGAGAGTAGAGTTTATTTTTGTAATTAGTGATTTGTCATTTTCTTGGATTAGTCTGATACTTGGCAATGCTTGCATAGCCACTTGCCTAGATAGCTTCAAATCATGTACTCTTCGTTCCAAATCATCTCTAAAGCCTCTAATCTCCCTAAGTTCTTGGATAGCCAACATATCTTCACTCTTGGCTTTTTTTTCATACTCTGGAATAATCTTTTCATCAAGCTCTTTTAATTTTCTCTCTCCTGCTTCTATATAGAGTTCAAGTTTTCTAAAGTACTCAAGGTTAGCTTCATAGAGTTTATCCAAGGCTACGAGATCTGTCATAAGTTGAGCTTTGTGTTTTTCTAAATTTGTAGCAATGAGATCTATTTGATCTCTAATCTCTTCATACTGTTGCATAAACATCTGCAAAGGTTCTGTCTTGCCAAGCAGTTTTTCCCACCAGTTAAGCTCTTTGTTGGGATCTAGGCTATCTACATCAAATCCCCTGATAGCGGCTACCATATGGTTTAACTCTTCGCCAACTACTCCTGTATCTTTGTTTTTGACACCCTCTATCATTCTATTTGATATTTCATCAAGCTCTCTTTGAGCATTGGTACCAAAGTATATTACAGAGTTTCTATCTTTGATATCCAACTCTTCAAGGGCTTTTTGTATAGTCTCCTCCTCTTGTGGAAGTGGAGCTATAGGATTATCAATCTTTGCTTCAATTGCCTGTTCTAATGTCTCTTTTACTTTGGTATCCATACTCTCTCCTTAATTATATTTTAATTGCTCTTTGAGTGCATCTATTTGTACATCCAAATGGAACATATCATTGGATTTTAATCTTTTGAGTTCTTCTTCAAACTTTAAAGTAGCATCCTTAAGGAGTGCTATTAATCTATCTCTTACCATAGGATCAATACTATCAGCTTCAAGTGCTGTATATCTGTTGATTACATCTTCAATACCTGCTACATAGACAACTAAAAATTTCCTTGCTACTCTAATATCAGATGGATCCTCTTTGATATTGTCTATTATCTCTTGAGCTTTTTTTATGGCACCATTAATAGCATTATATAGAGGTACATCATCAATTTTGTTTTGAATATTTTGAATATTTTCTATCTTTTGCTCTGCTTCTTTTAGGGTATTTAATAGATGCTCTGCATTTACATCCATATTTGTAGGTATTTTGTCTTTGGTTGGATCTATTCCATAATATAGTACTACTCCACTGCCACCAATTATTGCTACTGCTATACTCTGCCAAAGAGGTGCATTTGTAGTAGTGATACCAAGTAGTAGTATCATTAGGGCAAATATAGTTGCTGCTATCAATCTCCAAGGGTATTTTGGTGCTTTTGCAATAGTAGTATTTGAATACTCTTTGTACTCTTTTAAACCAATCTCAGTAGTTTTAATACTAAGATAGAGCAATATAAGTCCAATGAGTTTGTATATCATATCCATATATTTACCACCAAAGAGTGATATGGTTATAGTTATTACCATTATAGGTACAAAAGCATACAAAAGCCAGGGCTTGGAGTTTGCCATCTTTATCTGTTTTGAGATGCTATCTTTTGTTGAGTCATTTAATTTTTTTACAGCCATGCTACCATACTCCTTTGATTACTACCCAAAACAGAGCATACAATATAAATATAAATCCAATAATCTTTTGTATCATCATCAATCCCTCGCTTAGAGTAGTAGCCATTTAAAGCTCATTTTATATGATTATAACTAAAAAAATTATATTTTGAGTAAAGTTATGGTATAGGAGGATATTGAGCAGTCTGTAACAAAGAGGCAAAAGCCCCTTTATCAATTATCTATATCTGGTTTAACAGTATGTAGCTAAAGTACCCTCTTTTATAGTACGATAACTCTCATCACCTACAAGCTCTTTTACAATTTCAAGTGCAAAGCATATTGCAGTACCAGGACCTTGTGAAGTGATAACTTTACCATCTATTACAACCTTTTGGTCAGCTACTCTATCTTCTGGTCTAATCTGCTCTTCAACACTTGGATAACAAGTATATCTTTTGCTAAGTACTCCAGCTACATGCAGAGCATAAGGAGCTGCACACATAGCTGCTACCCATTTGTTGCTGTTTGCAAACTCTTTTAGCAATCTTTGTGCATCTTTATCTTCTGCAAGTCGGTTTGTGCCACCCCAGCCACCAGGAAGTACAATTGCATCATACTCATCTACTACAACACTCTTTAGTGGTATATCAGCTTGTATTGTAATGCCATTGGCACCTAGTACCAAATCTGTAGCAAACTCAC
>JAMOSA010000308.1 GCA_027063325.1 Campylobacteraceae bacterium | reverse complement strand
TAGTTAAATATTACAGGTGATGTATCACTACTTGATCTGCCTAAAAGATCCATTACTATTAGATGTTCAAACTCCAAACCCTTTGATTTGTGTATTGTCATTACTGTGATACCATCTAGCTTTGTAGCAGATAATTCACCCTCAAAACTCTCCACCTCATACAAAAAGTGATCAATATCTGTAGTATCTATAGCAAATTCAAGTAACTTTACAGAAGCTTCATCGCTAAAGCCATACAGTTTCATCAACTCTTTTATTATCAAAATAGGATGTAGATATACAGATACTTTTGGTGTAAAGTTGGGATCATACTCTTTGCCTAGTATCGTCAATATATTCAATCTATACAAAGAGCCATCTTCTTCATTATGTATCGCTTTTAGCAATTTTATAGATTCAATCAATACAGTAGCTGATGGTTGGGTTGTAATCTTGGAGCGTTTATGAGTAATAATACTTTTGTTTAACTCCTTTTTGAGATACTCTTCAATAGTAAGTATATCTTTGTTTAGATGTACAAGTATAGCAATATCACTATCTTTTACACCATATTCATTTAACTGTACAATTACCTTTTTCAACTCATGTAGAGCATTATCCTTTTCTATCTCTGTTACCTGGACATAACCACCTTTTTCGTTTGCTTTTTGTTTTGGTTGTATATATTTTGGAGGAAATACCTCATTGACAAAGTTTACTATCTCTTCTGTGGAGCGATAGTTTGTATCAAGATAATCTATATCTACATCATATCTTTTAGCTACATATCCAAACAACTCTTTTTGTCCACCTCTAAAGCGGTAAATAGACTGCTTGGTATCACCTACATAAAACAGTGTCTTTTGATTGTCATGAAAAGCTATCTCTTCTAATATAGGCTCAAAGATTTTATATTGTGTAATTGAGGTATCTTGAAATTCATCAAATAGTACATGAGATATTGAACTATCAAGCCTAAAGTATAAAAACTCTCTGTCAAGTTCTCTTTCTTGAAGTAGCTCATATACAAAATGTTCAATATCCTTAAAATCCAACTTGCCACTGCTTTTGATTCTGGTCATTTTTGTACTTTTGTATATATAGTAGAGTTGATAGATATTGTATAGAAAATAGGACTCTTTGGCTTTATAGTATATAGATACTTCATCATATAGCCTGTTAAGCCACTCATCCATTTGTGGTATATAGCCTCTTTTGTATGTTCTATAATTTAGAGTATCTTTGCCAAACCAACTTTTGGATACCAACTCTTCTATTGATTCAAAACTCATTCCATTTTTGGCTGTATTGCTGAAATCACCATTTAATACATACTCTTTTAGTCTATTTGCCCACTCAAATATTCTGCTTTCATCTGGTATTTTTAATGGTTTTTTTGGTGGTGGAGGCAACTCTTTGTCTTTTTCATACAGTATCTCAAAAAACTTTAAAATATCTTGCTGTTTTTTGGATTCAAACTGTGCAAACTCTACAAAATTTTGATATTTGTTATCATCAAGATTATCCAAAAATCTCTCAAAGAAACTCTCTTTACTCTCTGGAGCTATCTCAAACTTGTTGGATAACTCCAAATACCAGCAAAATTTTCTCAATATCTTATTGATAAATTTATCTATTGTCATAACATTTAGATGACTTTGCAAAAATCTCTCTTTGACTCTAAACTGTTTTTGCTCTATCTCTTTGATACTCAAACCGCTTATATCTGATATAAGTATATACAAAGGGTTATTTTCAACAGGCTCAAAAAGAGCTTTTTGCAATCTGGTTTGCATCTCATTTGAAGCTTTGTTTGTAAATGTAATTGCAATAATTTCAGATGCATCTGTATCTTTAAATAGCAGACTCAAATATCTAGCCACCAATGAAAATGTCTTTCCACTGCCTGCACTTGCTTCTAATGCATAGAGTCTATCTTTTAGCATAAAATACCCCAATTTTGAATTGAAGTAATATTATACACATAGTTAATACAAAGGATACAAATATCTGATATACTTACTTATTATTAAGTAAGTCAGGATAAATTTATGAAAATCAATAAAAGATTTTTGATATTTGATGCTGTAGTACATCGGAGGTCTAAGATGCTAAAGCAGATTGTATCTTTGTGTCTTACAGTTGCTTTTGCATACAGTATGAGTATAGATGAAGCTGTAAAGTATGCCCTAAATCACTCTATTGCCATCAAACAGAGCAAAACCAGTGCAACAATCACTCAAATTGAACATAAAATATCCAAGTCAGAACAGTTTGGTGAGATAAATTTGGTAGCTGATTACAACCACTACAATTCACCAAGAACATTAGGACCATTAACTCCTTCTATTATGCAAAGTGGTGTAGCAATACCAGAGAGTAAAGATATATTCTCTGTTGGAATACTATATACTGTTCCTCTTTTTACAGGTTATGCCCAACTTAGACAGATAGAGATAGATACTCTATCAAAAAGTATAGCAAATGCCAGACTGAAATTGACAAAAGAAGAGATTGCATATAATGTACGCTCTTTGTATCTGTCTGTTTTGGCTCAAAAAGATATGCTAAATGCACAAAAAGTATATATAAAGGCTCTTGAGTCTCTCATAAAAGATATAAAAATGGATATAAAAGCTGGTAAAAAAGCACCAATTGATAGTCTCAAAAGTGAAGTAGAATTAGAAAATGCCAAAACATATGCAATGGTGCTAAAGAGTAATATTACAATTACAAAAGCTACGCTTTGGGCACTTTTGGGAAAGAGAATAGATAAATTTACAAAAGTAGATATAGACCCAAAAAGTGTAATCTCAAAAGAGTACAGATTTAGTATAAAAAAATTAAACAAAATTATTGTAGAGCAACTCAATATCAGAAAAAGTCAAAAGATGATAGAAAAATCAGAAGCTTTAAAGTTGCCACAGGTATCACTACAAGCCTATGCAGGTAGAAATTATGGAGATGATTCTACTATACACCATTTGGGTTGGGAGAGTGAAGATATAGTCCAAATAGGTGTACATGCCTCATACAATCTGTTTGATTTTGGCAAAAGAAGTGGCAGTATCCAAAAAGCAAAAGTAGCAAAGATGCAAGCTCTTTTAAAGATGCAACAGACTCTTTTGGATATAAAAAAGCAAATAAGTAAAGCAAAAGCCAAAATTGCTCTCTCTTTTGCACAATACAAAGGGAGTTTGGCACAACTAAGACTCAGCAAAAAAAGTGAAAAGATAGAAGAGGTAAGATATACAAGTGGAGTTGCTACCATAAATGATCTACTTTTGGCAAAAGGGCATACGCAATTGGCAAAAGCAAAGGTTATAGAGGCACTTTATAACTATCAAAAGAGTCTGTATTATCTTGATTATATATTAGAAAGAGGGGTAAAAAGGTGAAAAGAGTTCATATAATAACAGTTGTATTTTTAATTTTGACAATTGTATTAGCAATTAGAGCAAAGATGCTCTTTGAGCAAAGAGAGCAGGAAAAAAGGGATACCCCTCCACCAAAAGCTATACCTCTTACTGTCTCTTTAACAAAAGGCAAAGAGGGGAATTTGACAAAGAGTATAACACTTCTTGCAAATATATACAGTACCAGAAGAATAACTCTAAGTACAAAACTACCAGGTTATATAGAGAGTATCGAAGTGGTTGAATCCCAAGAGGTATCACAAGGAGAGAGAGTTGTAACTATAGATTCCAAAGAGATTAAAAGCAATCTTGAGAGTTTAAAGGGTACTTTGGGTGCAAGAAGCAAAGATGCAAAACTTGCAAAAGAGATATATGAAAGAAACTTAAAACTTTATGCTGCAGGAGGTTTGGCAAAAGAGGCTTTGGATGCTTCTCTTGTAGCACTAGAGAATAAAAAGGCTCTTTTAAAATCTACCAAAGAGCAGATTGCACAGCTAAAGCATCAAATGAGTTATCTACAAATTGTTGCACCATTTGATGCTATTGTAGATAGGATTTTGCTTCACAAGGGGGATTTGGCAGTAGTTGGCAAACCTATAATAAGTCTTATAAGTAAAGAGCAAAAATTAACTTTTACATATACACCAAACTCAAAATATAGTGTATCAAAGGGTAATAGAGTCTTTATAGGAGATAAGTATATAGGAGATGTTTACAGACTCTATGCTTCGGCAATTTCGGGAATGGCACAAGCTGAAGTCAAATTAACCAAAAGATTAAACTTACCAACAGGTAGCTCTTTGAAGATCAATGTAGAGGTAGCAAACAAAAGTGGTTGTCTGATAGACAGTGATGCTTTGTTACATAAAAGTGACGGTATATATATAATGTTGTACAAAGATTCCAAATTTGTACCAACAAAGATTGAGCCTATTATGCAGAGTGTTGAGTATGTACTTGTAAATAAGTGTCCAGATTATGAGATTGCAATAGGAAGTGAAGCAAAACTCTCACAACTTGTGAGTTATGGTAATGTTATTGTGCGTAAAGGTTTGGATAATGAGCATTAATAACAGTGATTGGGTATCAAAGATTATAAGTAAACCCCATATTGTAATATCATTTCTGGCTCTTTTTTTGATGTCTGGTATTTTGGGGTATCAAAAGATATACAGAAATCTTTTTCCAAATTCAAACTACCCTGAAGTTGCTGTTGTTATAGTAGAGCCGGGAGCTTCTGCAAAAACAATAGCAGGGAATGTTGCTGTGCCTGTTGAAGAGGAGTTATATGCACTTGATGAGATTAGAAGAGTCTATTCAACAACTATTGATGAGGTTACTGTAATAAAGGCTGAGTTTGAGTATAGCAAAGATATAGATACAGCAGTAAGTGATGTAACAAATGCCCTAAGTAAAATAAAATCAAAATTGCCTACAGATATTTTGGAGCCTCAAATCATAAAGATAACAGAAGCTACAGCACCAATTGAGGTAATATCACTCTCACCAAAGAGTGGCTATAAGATACCACTAGTTGATATTAGAGATTTAGCATCAGGAGAGCTAAAACATGCTCTTTTAAAGATAAAAGGTGTTGCAAATGTAGATATATTTGGAGGTTATGAAAAAGAGCTTCAGATAATTTTGGACAAAGCAAAGCTTGATAGCTATCATCTCTCTTTGGCATCTGTAATAGCTTCTATCAAAAAGAGTGACAAAGATTATGCAATAGGGTTTATTACAAACTCAAAACAGAGATACTTGCTAACTTCTAAAGGAAAAGAGGAGCAGATAGCAAAACTTGGTAATATTGTAATA
>JAMOSA010000307.1 GCA_027063325.1 Campylobacteraceae bacterium | reverse complement strand
ATATATAGACTGCCAAAGACTAATGGTATATCAGAAAGTGTCTTACCTCTAAGCAGATAATCCAAAATCATAGTGTGATTAAAGCTAGGTGCTCTCATTTTTAGTCTGTATGGTGATTTTGCTCTCTCTTGTGTTACAAGATGCATCAATACTTCACCTCTAGCCCATTCAACTCTTGTTACTGCTTCACCAGCTGGTAGCTTTTTGGGTACTTTTGTCATATGATCTTTTTGTGGATCAAACTCTTTTGAATCAACTCCCTCTTCTATACGCTTTTTTGCCTGTTTTATAATATTTACTGACTGTTTTAACTCTTCAAATATTACTGCAAATCTATCAGCAGATGTTCCACTATTTTTTGTAATATACTCCATATCAACTTCACTATATGCTGCATATGGTTCATCTAATCTTATATCTGTTTTTACTCCACTAGCTCTAGCAACTGGACCACTTAGAGCAAAGTTGTGTACATCTTCACTACTTAATTTGCCTATCTTTGTAGCTCTTGCTTTCATAGTAGGGTTTTTGGCAAAAATCTCTTCTATATCTCCAATGGTAGCATCAAACTTATCCAAAGCTTTTTGCAACTCATCAAACAGTTTCATATCAAGAGGGTATCTGACTCCACCAGGCTCTATTGCTGCAGTTGCAATTCTAGCACCACTGTAAGATTCAAGTACATCCAAAAAGTACTCTCTGACATCCATATTCCAAAGCATAAGTGTATGAAGCCCCATAGTATTAAAAAAGTTGCCAAGCCCCATAAAATGTGAAGATACTCTAGCTATCTCACCCAAAAGTACTCTCATCCATTTGGCAAATGGAGTAATCTCTACATTTGCTATCTCTTCTACTGCCATACAATAACATGTCATAGAGTTGATATTATCCATAAAACACAATCTCTCTACAGCTACTATAGCACCTACAAAATCTTTTCTGGTTACAAGATTTTCCAAAGCTCTCCATACATATCCAATCTCTGGATCTATACCTATAATATCTTCACCATCACAGTGTACTTTTAGCCTGATTGGTCCACTTGCAGGGTGTGTTGGCCCCCAGTTTAGTATAGTCTCAGAACTGTTTGGATCTAGTAGCTTTTCATTTTCATTCAATTCATCTTTAAAACTTTTGACAATATTTTTGATATTCTCCTCTTGGGAAGCTTCATGTGCTTTCCAATCAAAATCTACTCTAAATGGAGCTTTATTGTAGTAGTCTTGAGATACAATAATTGGTTTGAGATTGGGGTGATTTTTAAATCTGACTCCAAACATAGAGTATGCTTCTCTTTCATGCCAATTAGCTGAGGGCATAATGGGTGTTATTGAATCAATCTCACAATCTCTCTTTTCTCTTGGAATATCGCATTTTACCCAGCAATTTATCTTGTGTTCCAAATCTTCAAAGAAGTAATTTAACTCTATTTTGTTTTCATCTAAAAAATCAGTAGGAGATACAGTACTAAGAGATCGTAATCCAAAGTTATATAGTTTTTTTGCTACATCTACAATATCTTTTGATGAATTTAGTTTGACCTTTAGCCATTTTGGTTTGTACTCTTGAATATACTCTGTATCAAAAGGTTCAAATATATTTTGTAATTTTTGCATAGACTCTATCAAAACTCCATCTCCTTCCATAATCCACCTTGACTGGCTGCACTTGGTATGCCATCTTTGATTTTTTGTTTAACTTGCTCCAACCCCTCTATAATAGCTTCTGGTTTTGGTGGACAACCCGCTATAAATACATCTGCTGGTAAAATCTCTGTAGCATTTTTGATAACAGAGAGTGAATCATTATATGGACCACCATCATATGCACAGGCTCCAAGTGCTACTACATATTTTGGTTCAGGCATTTGGGCATAAGTTCTAAGAAGAGCAGGAAGTATCTTTTTGCTTACAAGTCCAGTTATCATCAATACATCTGCTTGTCTTGGTGTAGGTGTTGGCATATAACCATATCTCTCCCAATCATATCTAGGACCCATCGCAGCAGCCATCTCCAGCGAACAACAACCAGTACAAAAATGTGCCATCCATAGACTCTCACTTCTGGCATACTCAAAAAAATCAAGAATTTTCAGCATCTTTATACTCCTTCATAGCTACAGTTACTCCAATAGCCAAAATAAGGGCAAAAATTGAAGCTATTATGGAAGACTCTTTTGAGTTATTAAATACAAACAGAGTAAAAAATAGTCCAGTCATATCAGCTACTACAAACATAATTGCATATACAAAAAAACCAAAGTTTGCCTTTTTGGGTTGCTCACTACTAGCTGGTAATCCACACTCAAAATGCTCATTTTTGATTGTAGAGGGGTTGTAAGGTGCAATGGCAGTACCTATAAAGTATAGTATAAATACACCTATTGTGATACCAAGTGCAAAAATAACAAATGTACCCATTAATAACCTTTATAATTTTTTTATGGGGAAAACTATATACAGGATTTATAATATCATATATAGACATAATAGTTACTTGTAAACTAAAAGAGTTTTAAGTGAGTAATATTATAAGTTATAAGTTTATAATATAAAATAGGTCATTTTAAGCTAAAGTTACTAAAATATTAGACTTTATTAAAATTACTTAAACCAAAAGGATATATATGAAGATAGTAGTAATCCAAGGACCAAATCTAAATATGCTAGGTATTAGAGAACAACATATTTATGGACCAATGAAGCTAGAGCAGATTCATCAACAGATGAAGAAATTTGCAGATGAAAATGGTATAGATATAGAATTTTTTCAAAGTAATTTAGAGGGTGAAATTGTAGATAAAATCCAAGAGTGTTTAGGAGATGCTGATGGTATCATTATCAATCCAGCAGCATATTCTCACACTTCAATTGCCATTAGAGATGCAATTTCAGCAGTTAGATTACCTGTAATAGAGGTACATCTTAGCAATATTCATGCAAGAGAAGAGTTTAGAAAGCACTCCATTACAGCAGAAGTTTGTGCAAGTGTAATAGCAGGAGCTGGACCATTTGGATACCACTTGGCTATGATTGCAATGGGACAGATATTCAATGAAATAAAAGCTCATAAAGAGGCTCAAAAAAGGGCTTAGTGTAGATGAATTTTATAATTTGTAATGAAAATGCCATATATTATGAGTGTGGATATAGTAATGATAATGCTATATATCTAAGACTTGGTAGTGAAGCTTGGTTTTTTACAGACAGTAGATATGAGATAGAGGCTACTACAAGTATAAAGAGTGCAAGAGTCATTATCGATAGAGATCCTCTTGGTATGGCTGTAAAGATTATAAAAAAGAGTCATATAAGAAGATGTAAAATTGATCCAAAAGAGTGGAGTATATACTCATTTGAGAGGTTAAAGAGTATAAAAAGAGTCAATTGGATTTTTGAGCCAGACTTTTCTCACAAAAGACGAATTATAAAAAATAGCACTGAGATATATAATCTCTCAAATGCCGCAAAACTTGGAGCAGTTGCATTTGATAATATTGCAAAAGAGTTTGCCAAAGATAGATTTGGCAAAGATGAAAAATCTCTATATTTTCAAGCTGAAACTCTAATGAGATACCAAGGCAAATATGAGATAAGCTTTGAGCCTATTGTTGCTATAGATGCAAATGCTGCAAAACCTCATGCTGTACCAGATAGCTCAAAAGTACTCAAAAGAGGTTCTCTTTTACTTCTTGATGCTGGACTTAAGTACAATAGATACTGTTCAGATAGAACAAGAACAGCTTATGTTGATAATAAGTTTGAATTTGGCTATAACCAAAAATTTAAATCTAAAAAGATTCAAAAGGCTTATGATACAGTATTAAAAGCACATGATAAAGCTATATCAAAAGCTCGTAGTGGTATGAGAGCATATAAGATAGATTCAATAGCAAGAAGCATTATTGAAAAGGCTGGATTTGGAAAGTATTTTGTACACTCAACAGGACATGGGGTAGGGTTGGATATTCATGAGATGCCATATATATCCTCTCGAAGTAGAACACGCATAGAAGATGGAATGGTATTTACAGTTGAGCCGGGTATTTATATACCAAATAAGTTTGGTATTCGTATAGAAGATACTGTTGTAATGCAAAATGGCAAAGCTGTAGTCTTGTAGTATGAAGTGTAAAAATGCTCTATGCAAAGATTGTAACTGGATTTTGGTAGAGGGTTATCCCTCTATCTGTCATACCAATTGTTCAAATTATAGAGTTATATTGGGTATTGGTGGCAATATAGGAGATACACCCAAAAGATTTCAAAGAGTACTCAGTGTACTAAATAGCAGAGTAGATATCAAGATATGCCAAACTTCACCAATACTCAAAAATCCACCTTTTGGATATATAGATCAAGAGTATTTTTATAATGCTATTGTAGAGATTAGTACCAAATTGAGTCCAATTGAACTCTTAAAAAGATTATGGTTTATAGAGAAGAGATTTGGTAGAGTCAGAACTTTTCAAGATGCTCCAAGAACACTTGATATTGATATTATTCTCTATGATAATCGAAATTTGAATTTCAAAAGACTCAAAATACCTCATAGAGGATACAGAAGTAGAGACTCAGTACTTTTGCCTCTGTGCAGTCTGAAAGGAGACCTATGGTCGAAGAGACATTTGTGGCACCTACTCCCAAAGAGGCGTTTGAGCTTGCAAAAGCAAAATATGGCACATTTAGTCACCTGAAACTCTTAAGAGCTAGACATATACAAAATGGTAGTGGAGAGTTGGTATCTGAAATTACAATTGCAATAGATAGTAAAGATTATCTAAATAGTATTGGCAAGAGTATTGTCAATGATGTCATATCAAGATTTGAAAAATTGGGATTAAAAAGAGAGTGGCTTTTAGATAGATGCAAAGATTATGAAACTAAAGATAAAGAGACTCTTGTATCTTTGCTTTTAGAACAGATTGACAAAGAGTTAACAGTATCAACA
The DNA here is from genome assembly GCA_027063325.1 of Campylobacteraceae bacterium. GTDB lineage: Bacteria > Campylobacterota > Campylobacteria > Campylobacterales > Sulfurovaceae > Nitratifractor. Next base: position 279 of record JAMOSA010000307.1, on the reverse strand, counting down.
GATGAAACAAATAGTTCAAAAGTAATGATTATGGTAGGTCCAACTGGAGTTGGCAAGACAACAACAATTGCAAAGATGGCTGCTATGTATCTATATACTATGCAAAATAGTAAGAGTGTAGCATTTGTCAATCTTGATACATTCAGAGCTGGAGCTTATGAACAGTTGGAAAATTTTGCAAATATTTTACAGATAGAACACCACTATGTAGAGCATAGTCAAAACTTTTTAAGTACTCTTCAAAAATTACAAAATTATGATAGAGTACTTGTAGATACA
>JAMOSA010000306.1 GCA_027063325.1 Campylobacteraceae bacterium | reverse complement strand
TGTATGTCTTTAGTTTGATTTTGGGATACTTCTTTTGCAAATATCTCTCTATATAAAATCCCTTTGGAACTGCTACTTTTTTACCAATCAAATCACTAAAGTGTGCAAGTCCAGCTTCATTTGAGAATATAGCTTTCTTAGATACCATATATGGCTTTGTAAAATTGATATATTCTCTTCTGTCATCTGTATTTACAATATTTGATATAACATCAATTCTTCCCTCTTTTATAAGATTTAAAAACTCATTCCATGTATATCCACTAATAAATTCAATTTTTAGATTCAGTTTTCTACCAAGCAATTTAATAAAATCTACTACAAATCCTTGAGGTTCTCCATTTATATTGAAATTATAAGGAGCCCACAGTTTCTCATTATGTACCGTAATAGATTTTAAACTCTTTAGATATTTTTTCTCCTGTTCTGTAAGCTTAATGGGTTTTGCAGATATAACATTACTATCACTATATATTTTTCTAAGCATATCAATATCAATTTCTGGTACTTTATAAAAACTCTCAATAGATGGTACAGGAGTTTTACCATTAAAATCAAAATCCTTTTTATACTCTATAACTATTTTTCCTAAATCTATATATGAATTTTCGGTTTTGTATTTGATATTTTGCTCAAAAATAGCACTATTTGCAGTCCTGTTTTTTTTGCCTACCCTTGCAAATACTCTGTCAAGTTTTGTATCTATAACAGATATACTGTATATATTGTCATTTTCTATAAACTTCTCAAGTAGATTTTTCAATACTCTCTCATTAAGTTTATAGAGATATGGTGCTGATATTTTACTGAGTACATCTGCCAGTTTTATAATAGAGGTCATATCATGCGTAAGATAGTAATTGATGATTGCATCATACTCTCCACTCTCTCTTAATCTCTTTAAACCTTTATTAAAATCATCTCTTATTTTTTTTGAGCGAAAAGCGACTGCATACCATTTTTTATGTGGAAATATGGGATGAAACTCAAATTCATCTTTTATATTTAGATACGTGGTAAACCATTTGAAAATATTTTTATCAATAAGTATTGCATCAACTTTACCTTCAAAAAACATCTTTACATCTTCAAGCTGTGAAGGGTTTTGATGGTATTTGCTTTTGTAGAGTCCACTTTTTGGATTAAACATAGCATAAAACTTCTTGCCCAAATCATTGTATGAACTGTTCCATGATACAAAATTTACATTTTTCAAATCATCAATAGTATCTATTTTGATATGATCTTTTTTGCGTGTAATTGCATAGTTTTCATAATATGTATATTTATCACTATAGTATAATCCATCTCCACTCTTTGCTGTAATACTTGAAGCTCCGTCATAACTGTTCTTTTTATATAATATATTCTCCAGATAATATTTTGGCATATGGCTTACTTTGACTTTGTATCCAAAGGGAGCTAGAGCCTTTTGTACAAGTTCTGGCTCTATTCCCACATATGAATCTTTTGAAAAGGTAAATGGTGGTTTATCATATCCAAAAGCTATATTTAACTCTTTTGAATTGATTACAGATACAAAAAACAGTAAAAACAAAATTAATTTTCTCATTGCTACCCTATATAGACCCTATTTTTTCCATTATATTTGGCATGATAGAGTGCTTCATCACACCTCTTCATAGCCAATTCCAAACTCTCATTATCTACACACAAAGTGACACCAAAACTAGCTGTAACTTCACCTACACAAGGAAACTCTACGCTATTTACTGCTTCTCTAATTCTCTCTGTGGCCTTATATACCTCATCTATATCTTTTAGATTAAGTAAAAGAGCAAACTCTTCACCACCCCATCTACATGCCAAATCAACATCTCTAATATTATCTTTAATAATATCTGCAAAACCTTTAAGAACCAAATCACCTACATCATGACCATAAATATCATTTATCTTTTTAAAGTTATCTATATCAATCAAAACTATACCTATTATTGAATTACACTTTATGATTTCATCATACTTTGCATAAAAACAGTATCTATTACATAAAGTTGTAAGCTGATCATAATAAGCCATTTTTGACTTTTGGGCTATCAGTTTATCTTTTTGCTTTAGTATCTCTTTGTGCTTTTGAATCTCTTGTTCCATTTTTATCAAAGACTCCTCTTTGTTCTTGCGACTGTTATACTTTTGTATTACACTCTTTAGAGTCTTGTCAAATTCATTTGCATCAAGAGGCTTAAATACATAATCATCAATACCTACTTTTATGGAATCTACAAGATACTCTTTGTTACTGTATGCCGAAAGTGCCAGGATTACTACATTTTCATCTATATTTTTTATCTCTTTTGCCATCTCAAGACCTGTCATTTCTGGCATATTTATATCAGTAATTACTATATCAATATCACACTCTTTAAACTTTTGCAATCCATCTAAACCACTCTTTGCTGTTACTATATGCTCAAAATACTCTTCCAAAAACATTACACTAAACTCTCGTGTATCATCATTATCTTCTACATAGAGTAGTTTCATATCTTTTAGGCTCTCCATTTTTACTCCTTTTACTCTATTATAGTTGGTTGATACTACCTACTATAGACTTAAAGCAATATCAATCCACACTAAAATTGTATAGAGTAAATCTAAGCAAAAAGAGATTAAAATCTGTAGAATCTGTACTTAGTGGAGAGTTTATGGGCATAAAGATAAAAATTTTATTGATAGAAGATGATGAAAAGAGTGCAGAGTTGATGAAAGAGTTTTTAAATGAGTGTGGTTTTAGTGTAGATAATGTATATAGTATAACTGATGCCATATCTTATGCTTCAACCCAAAAATATGATATTGCCCTATTGGATATGAAACTGCCAGACTATACAGGTTTGGAGTTTTTAAAAAATATACAAAAAAGAACCCCACTACCTGTAATAGTAGTAAGTGCATACAGTGATATAGATACAAAACTTCAAGCATTTAAATATGGTGCTTCTGATTATGTAATAAAACCAATAGATATGAAAGAGTTAGAAGCCAGAATATGGGTACAACTTGGCAAACAGAGTGAAATAGGTACAAATCAGTCACTTACCAAAGATATAGAGATAGATGGTCGAGATATATACCTCAAAGGCAAAAGAGTAACTTTGACCAATATGGAGTTTGATATACTATCTATATTGCTAAAAAACAAGGGAAATACAGTAAACAGAGAGAGTATCATAGAATCACTCTCTAGTGCATGTTCACACCGTTCACTGGATAATCATATCAAAAATATCAGAAAAAAACTCTCCTTGATTGAAAACAACAAAGAGTATATAAAGACTGTATATGGAGTTGGTTATATACTCTGTGATTAACTATGTTACACAGATAAAATTCTATTGCTTTAAAGAGTAAGGCTAAAGTTCCACTTCCAAGATGACTTTATACCTTTTTTTATGACTACAAATTCCATTCCTTTTAATTCTACTCAACAAAACCATACCTCAAATATACATTCTGTAAACAAAACTGAGAATTTGCATACTATAGTAATAGTATATAATATATCTGTTATATAAGGTTATATTTTAGTTATACCTATAGAATATAATGTTATATATTTGGAATATAGGAATAAAATCTGCTATAATAAAGATTATGAAAGAGTCTATACTAAACAAATATGCCAATAAAAAGAGAAAGTCTATATTGATGCCATATATATATGATATTAAACTGCTACTAGAGCATGGAGCTACTCAAAAATCTATTCTTGAGTATTTAAAAAATGAAGAGGATATTATAGTATCGCAACCATATTTATCAAAATTTATAAAAAAGTATATATCCAATACTTCCAACAAAGATACTCTTTGAAAATAAAATCAAAAGTCGTTTGCTAATTGAGTATCTCTTTGGCTGATTTAACTAATCCTGCCTCTTCCAAAAACAAAGAGTGTTTAAAATCTATCTTTTTTACAGGATCATACTTAGCATATGAGAGGTAAAGATTATCTTTGGCTCTTGTTACTGCTACATAAAAGAGTCTCCTTTCTTCTTCTATTGCTCCACCGCTCTTATTCATCAGTTTGGTATTTGGGAATCTACCTTCCATCAAATCTACTACATATACCACTCCAAACTCTAACCCTTTTGAAGCATGAACAGTAAGCAGATTGACACCCTCACCTTCACTAAGTTCACTACCACCTAGTATCATAGCATTTACAAATCTTTGTAAATCTTTATATTGGGTAGATAGATTTAGTAGTAATTTTGATTTGCGTACAATTCTCTCTTTTGATTCCTCTTTTTTTGTCTCATCAATCTCTCCAGATTTTAGTTTGGCTCTTTGAGTTGAAAGCATATCAATAATTCTTAGATATAAAGGAGATGAGATTATACGCCTAAGTATAGTCGTAGGATTTGAACTTCTTTGAATTTGTTGGATAAGATTATAAAAATCTCTAAAATAGTAGAATCCATCTTGTGTTAGTTTGGGATATTTGAGTATTGGATGCTCTCTTAGCTTTTCGCTCATATCAATATGTGCAAAGCGTGTAATTGAACCTATCTCCATATCATCATCAAATAGTCCAAGTTGCATATTTTTGTTTGGGTTCAGTTTTGGCAGAGTATAGACACTAGGAGATAATAAGCCTCTTAGCATATTACCCTCTCCAAAGTGTACAAGTGATTGAAATATCTCTTTTGCTACTGCGGTACCAATTCCACTACCATACTCAAATATATGAATAAATGCCATCATATCACGAGGATTTACACACAAAGCTAATATGTCTAATAAAAACTTTACCTCTTTTGATTCAAAAAAGCTAGTTCCACCCTTTCTTTTACAAGGTAATCCAACCTCTCTCAAAGATGCTTCAATACCATCTGCACTTGCATTATTTCTAAATATTACTGCTATATCTTCCAAATTTTTGTTACTCTGTTTGATATGATTTGCAATAGATTGATACTGCTCATACAAGTTATCATATATAAGCAATCTTGGAGGTTCACTTACTCCACTTCTGCCTACTTGCAACTCTTTTGGATATATCCTTTTGTTTTTTTGTATAACTCTATTTGCAAGAGAGAGTATGGGAGCATATGAACGATAGTTTATCTTGAGTGTAAATACTTTGGCATCTGGATATCTTTTGGTAAAAGTGGCAATATTATTGATATTTGCACCATTAAATGCATATATGCTTTGATCATAATCACCTACGCAAAAGAGTGATTTGGATTTGAACTCATCTATCAATGCCCCCTGAAGTGTATTGGTATCTTGATA
>JAMOSA010000305.1 GCA_027063325.1 Campylobacteraceae bacterium | reverse complement strand
CCCTTTTGGCACCCTCAATGGCTTTTAGTGAAGCTTCATATATATCCGGACAATATCTTTTTGCCTCTTCAAGCAGTACATCTGCTCTAAAACAGAACATTCCACTGTTCCAGTAGTAATTACCTTTGGAAAGATACTCTTTGGCTGTTTCAAGTTTTGGCTTTTCATAAAAAGCTACAACTCTCTCACCACTGGCTTCTATATATCCAAATCCGGTCTCAGGAGCATTTGGCGTAATACCAAAAGTTACCATATACCCCTCACCTGCTAACTCTTTGGCTCTTTTTAGAGCTTTGTAGTAACTCTCTTTATCTTCTATAATATGATCTGAAGGGGTTACTAGCATAATATCATCATCTTCTAGCATCATAGCCGCCATAATAATGGCAGGAGCTGTATTTCTGCCAACTGGCTCTAGCAGAAATGATACTCCACTATCACACCCTATCTCTTCGAGTTGATCAAAAGCCATAAAGTACTGTTCACTATTTGATACAATAAGCTCTTTTTTACAGACTGCTCTGTTTCTATCAACTGTCATTTGAAAAAGTGATGAATTTCCAAAAAGTTTTGCAAACTGCTTTGGCAGAAGTGAACGACTAACTGGCCACAATCTGGTACCACTTCCTCCACATAAAACTACATTTACCATATTAATATGCCTTTTATGAGATATTAGCAAAGATATAAAATCTTCAAATTGGGGTAATTATATCCAAATAATATTTACCCTTAAGAGTTTGGAGTATTTTTGTAAATATAGGATAATGGCTTGGCACTCAATCCATGTAAAACAATACTGAGTGTAATAGTAAGTGAAGCTACTCCAAATATCTCTTCATGACCCTTTATACCACCAAGTTCTGTAACAGCTACGATAATATACAAAATAGAGGCTATACCCCTTGGACCAAACCAGCCTATAAAGAGTCTGTCTTTGAGACTTAAATCAAATTTGCCAAAAGCCAATGCTACAGGCAACATTCTAATAATACTCAAACTCAAAACTGCATAAACAAAAGCTTTTGTATTCCAATACTCTATGGTTTGCGGAATAAAAGCCAAACCAAATATCAAGAAGCTCACCATCACCAAAAATTCACCCTCACTCTCTGCAAAACTCTCAATATGCTCTTTTAATTCTATATTACTGTTACCCAAAAACAATCCTGCAAAAAATGCGGCAATATATCCATTTCCTCCAAAATGCTCTGCAAAGTAGTAACTAAATATTGCCAAAGCTATGGGTATCAGATTGAGATAGTTTGACTCCATCCAGTCATTGGCTTTGGATTTGGCAGATATTATAGCACCAACCCAACCGGCAAATCCACCTGCAACTGCTCCTATTATAATCTGCTGAGCTATATACCCCAACCAGCCATTACCCTCGGTAGTGTTACCAGAAGATATAACAGCAAGAAGTGTAAGCAGTATGGGAAATACTATACCATCATTTAATCCACTCTCTACATTAATTGCATTTCTTATTTTTTGTGGAACTATTTTACTGCTAACTACAGCTTTGCCCAATGCAGCATCAGTTGGAGCCAAAATAAGAGCCAAGAGTAGTATATATAGTATAGATTCATTAGGAAACAGTACTCTACCAGCAAAAAATGCCAAAACTATTGTAATTGGCAAAGCTACAAACAGAAGTCTAACAGGCAATCTCCACTCTTTTTTCAACTGGGCAATATTTAAAACAGCAGCATCACTGAAAAGTACTACAATAAGAGCAATTTCAGATACAATCTGAACAATCTCTATAGATGTATCTATCTCTTTTGCTCCAAAGACTAAAGGAGAAAAGAGTACACCAACTATTGTAAATACCATAGGACCTGTTATATTGTATCTTATCAACAGTTTTGAAAACCAGCCATAAAGCAGTATTATAACAGCAATACCAAGTATAATTCCTCTCTCATGCATTATTGTTCCCTTCACTATTTGCAGGTTTGTACTCAGGTACTATCTTTTTGAGATACTCTTTTGGATCTTTTGCACAAAACAACCCTTTTATATCCTCTTTCAACTCATCTATGTGATACTCTGTCGCTTTTGCCACAAAGATTGAATCATATTTTGTTTTGCACTCAGCCTCATCAATTAGCAACTCTTCATACAATTTCTCTCCGGCTCTCAATCCTGTAAATACAATCTCAATTTCACTCTCTTTGCCATATAGTCTTATCATCTTTTTTGCCAAATCAACAATCTTTACAGGTTCACCCATATCAAGTATAAACAGCTCTCCACCCTTTGCCATAGCAGCTGCTTGGAGTACAAGTCTGCAAGCTTCTGGTATAAGCATAAAATATCTTGTAATATCCGGATGTGTAACAGTTACTGGACCTCCTGCTTCAATTTGGGCTTTGAATTTGGGTACTACACTGCCACTTGAACCCAAAACATTACCAAATCTAACTGATACTATCTCTGTATCTTTACTCTGTATATTTTGACAATACAACTCCCCTACCCTTTTTGTTGCTCCCATTACATTTGTAGGTCTTACAGCTTTGTCACTGGAGATGTTTACGACCTTTTTTACACCATACTCTATACTCAAATCTATAACATTCATTACACCTGCAATATTATTATATACTGCACTTTTTATATTTGCTTCACAAAGAGGTACATGCTTGTATGCAGCTGCATGTACTACAATATCTGGTCTATACTCATCCATTACTTCAGCCAAAGCCTCTTTGTCTGTAATAGATATAAGTTTTGGAACAATCTTGGATGAATTTAGATTCTCACACAATCTGTATAGATTAAACTCTGAATTTTCTACCAATATCAATCTCTTTGCACCAAATTCAAGCACCTGTTTACATATCTCACTGCCTATACTTCCACCTGCTCCAGTTACCAGTACAGTTTTATCTGATATAAATGACTCTATTACCTCTATATCCAAATCTTTTGGTTTTCTTGCTAAAAGATCTTCAATATCAATATCTTTGAGTCTATCATCCTTGTCTGAAATCAGTGATACCCTCTTTACTCTACAGACTCCACAACTGTTTAATCTCTCAATCAGAGTATCCAACTCTTTTGGTTCATACTCTCCACAGATAATTGCAGTATCTATCTCTTGATTTTGACACAACTCTTCAAGATTTTGTTGAGGATATACTTTGATATTTTCTATATAACTACCTACTATATCCTCTTTTTGACTTACAACACACTCAGGATAGTATGGTATATCACCACTGAGAGCATTTTTGATAATAGAAGGCGTTGTTGAATCTACACCAACTATAACAGCTTTGCCACTGTATGAGTGTTCACCCTTTTCTGTAACTACCCTTTTTAGGATTCTCAGCATAGATAAAAACATCAAAGATAGAAAAAAATCCATAATCACAGCACTTCTTGGCATTGGATTAAACCAGTCATCAAAGAGTAAAAAGATTACACCAAATATTATATATGCTATGGTATGTGCTACTATCAACTGCTGTAAATCTTTCAGTCCGAAAAATCTCCATGATTTATAGTATATTTTAAATACAAAAAAGAGTATCATCTTTAATACTACAAGCACAACAGCTACATAGCCAAACTTCTCCAAAAATGCCGGTGGTACAGCAAAATTAAATCTAAGAGAGTATGAGAGATACAGAGTCAAAAAACCCAAAATCCAATCAGCCAGTATAAAAAAGATTACTCTTGTATAGAGTGTAGGTCGAATCAACACACTACACCTCTTACAATATCAGCTACCATTTCAACTTCACTATTACTCATACTGCTTCCACTTGGCAGACATATACCCATCTCAAACAATCTCTCACTCATTTTGGTATTTAATACTATGGCATCTTTAAATAGAGGCTGCATATGCATAGGTTTCCACAAATATCTTGATTCTATCTTATGCTCTTGTAGCACTTTTATTACCTTTGAGGGGTTAACAGGTAGAGTAAGTGTAGTAAGCCATCTGTTACCATGACTATTTTCAATCTCTGGCATAAACTCAATACCCTCTATATCACCAAGCATTTTAGAGTATATATCAAATATCTCTCTTCTTCTTTTGATTTTTTCATCCAAGCTCTCCATCTGTCCAACTCCAACAGCAGCTAGTATATTACTCATTCTATAGTTGTACCCATACTCTGTATGCTCATACCAAGGCTTTTGCTCTCTAGCTTGGGTAGATAGCTTTTGGGCATACTCTATATCATCTTTTTCTCCTACAAGCATACCACCGCCACTTGTTGTAATTATCTTGTTTCCGTTAAATGAGTATATTCCAAATCTACCAAATGTACCGCTTTGGCGATTATTGTATGTAGCACCGAGTGATTCGGCTGCATCTTCAATCAATATAACATTATATCTGTCACATATATCTGCAATCTCTTCTACTTTTGCTATCTGTCCATATAGATGAGTTAATATAAAAGCTTTTGGCTTATATTTGATAATCGCCTCTTCTACCAAAGATGGATCAGCATTCCAACTACTATCACTGTCTATAAATATTGGTTCAGCACCCTGATAGAGAATAGGTGCAACAGAACCTATAAATGTAAATGTTGATGCAAGTACCCTATCACCCTGCCCAACTCCACTAATTCGCAAAGCCAAATGAATAGCAGCAGTTCCACTACTAAGAGCCAACGCTTTTGAAGCATTTGTATAATCTTTTACAGCTTTTTCAAATCTGTTTACAAATTCACCAAGAGGTGCTATATAGTTACTCTCAAATACATCTTTTATATACTCCAACTCCATCTTACCCATATCAGGAGGAGATAAAAAAATCTTATACATAAATCAAAACTCCACTAAAAAATGTTATATGTTTAACTCTATATTGTACTATGATATATATATAACCAAAATTGAATAATTTTAATTATCCTGATAACATACACTTTTTAAATTACAATAGGGGTTTGATATTTGAAAAGAGCCAATGAGATACTCAATCAAAAAAACAAACTGCTTACGCAGATATATTTTGAACTTCAAGAGTATTTTCAGCAAAAATATGGTGAAAATGCTTTGGTATTTATCGAAATTGGAAGTTTTTTTGAGGTATATGAGGTAAATAATGATGAACTTCAAATAGGCAAAGCCAAAGAGATAGCAGAGTTACTCAATATCCAATTGACAAGAAAAAACAAATCTATTATTCAAAACTCAATTAATAATCCTTTAATGGCAGGAGTTCCCAGTATATCTCTTGAGAGATACTTAAACAGACTGGTTCAAACCAGAAGATATACCATTATACTGGTCAGACAAAAAGGGGTACCTCCAAAAGTAAAGAGATATATATC
>JAMOSA010000304.1 GCA_027063325.1 Campylobacteraceae bacterium | reverse complement strand
TTTTTTACCACCACTGTATGGGCGTATATCTGTACTTACATCAGGCATAAAGATAGTACCACCAAAGCTTATCTCATTATCATTTATATGAGTAATTAGAGCAGGGTTTACTAGTGTAGATTCTGAACCATGACTAAATGCAATTCCAGCTCCACCCATAGAGCGGGTTTTGGCACCAACACCTATAAGCGTATCTCCATTTGTTGCATATAGTGCAACAGATGTAATCATAGAGAGTGTAACAACTCCCAAAAATTTTTTAGTTTGCATATTTAAACTCCCTAGTTATTATATTTTATAATAATATAATATAATTATTCAATTTAGATTAAAAGTCTCTTGTATATTTTTGAGATTTGCAAAAGGCTTTAGTTATACTCCCTTTAATATAAAGTACCTTTGAGCCTCTTTTTTCTCTTTTAGTGGTACTGTTTTGATGGTTTCTTTGCCTACTTGTACCTCATACTCTGTATCTTTTTGGTGTTTTGCATAAGTTATTGCTATTTTTGCAGCTAATATTTTGTCTTTGTTGGTTGCATCTTTGTGGATTAGAGAAAATGGTCCAGCAACTGGCACTTTGAGAGGTATATAGTCTGGGTTTGTTATTGATTGGAGTGCCTCATTATCCTCTTTGTCTCTGCCAACTACCAGTTTGGCTCCCTCTGGCAATCTAAAGTGTCTGCCAAATTTTAGTAAATCTATATCCTCTACTCCAAACTCTTCATGCTCTATAAAATCTTTTAGTTTTTGGCTAAATGCAGGTTCAGTTAGCAGACATCCACCACCTGGGCTTTCATAATCTTCCCAACCAAACTCTTTTGCCATTGCAAGTTGTCTGTCTCTTGAACGACCTGAGATGTCCAGTAACTCATCTCTGTTTACCCATCCGTTTATCTCTGGTGTGGTTGGCTCAAGCAGTTTGGCACTAAGTGGTCTTAGAATGAGTTTTTCATCTTTATCTCCAGCAAGTGAACTTACCTGTTTGAGTGCATCACTCCTTTGGCTCATAGGTCTTTGACCTACCACCTCTCCAGTAACCAAAAATGAAGCTTTCTCTTCACTCATTAAAGCTCTTGCAATCTTAAACATATAGCCATGACAATCTATGCATGGATTAAAATTTTTGCCATATCCATATACAGGATCAAATAAAATATCTTGAATATACTCCTCTTGTACATCAACTACTCTAAATGATGCTCCTGCCATTTTGGCTCTTTGTTCTAACTGTTGTGTTATATCTTTTGTTCCGCCAAAACCTGTTTTGATATATAGTGCTGTTACATCTATGTCTTGTTTACGCATTAGTGCAATTGCCAACATACTGTCTAAACCGCCACTAAATAGTGATATTGCTCTCATATGGTACTAATTCTCCTTTTTCAAGTCTTGGTAGTATATCTGTTCTGATTTTTCTTATCAACCAACTCTTTTTTTCATACTCAATAGAACTTTTTGCTATGGTTGAGAGTAATTGTTTGTAGTATCTTTTTAGTTGGGTAATAATAGTTTTGTAAAACATTTTATCATCTAGTACAGGAATAGTCTCATCAATTGATATTTTTATTATATCTGGATGGTTTGTATCACCTCTTATTAGTGCTTTATATGCCTCTTGGTGTACTCCTGCAATATGTGGTGGAAGTATATCTATAGCTTCATTAATCAATTGGCTATTTTGTATCATTGTCTTAATTAGAGATAACCATGCAGGATCTTGCTTAAGTTGGGAATTGTTGATTCTTTTGGGATAATTGTCTCTTCTTGTACCAAACATATGTGGAGATATTGATAGTATCGAAGAGGCAAGTGGTATATAACTATCTTGGAGTATTGGTGATAGAGTATTCAAAAAAATTTTTATCTCTATAAAAGCTTTTTCCTTTTCATAAGGGTTTAAGATATTGTATGAATGGGCAATTTGAGTTATGACAAACTCTATAAAAGGGGTAGGGTGTGATATTAGTTTTGCCAAGCCTTGTTTATCCCCAATTGCCATATCCGCAGGATCTTTATTATCCAAAAAGAGTACAACACCACCTTCAAATGAGTGAGAAGCCAATAACTTTGAAGCTTTTAATGCTGCATTTACTCCTGCATTGTCTCCATCATAGGCCAATATTACTTTGGGATTGCCTTTGTGTAGCAGGGGAAGATGATCTGAAGTTAATGCTGTACCTAATGTAGCTACAGAGTTATTGAATCCTACTTGATGCATCATTATAACATCAAGATACCCTTCACATACTATTATCTCTTTTTGTCTGTATATTGCATCTTTTGCCAAATGGTAGCCAAATAGAAGTCTTGATTTGTTAAAGAGTTTTGTTTGTGGAGAGTTTATATATTTTGCTGGGTGATTTGTCAGTGTTCTTCCCCCAAATCCGATTATGGCTCCTGCTGTTGAGTGGATAGGGAATGTTATTCTCTCTATCAATCTGGCATAATATCTGCCATTGTCATCTCTTGCAACTGTACCTGCTTCCAGTGCTTGAGTCAATGGTATATGGTGCGAGTGCAAAAAATCGATAAATGCATTTGAAGAGGTTGCATAACCTATACCAAATTTCTCAATAGAGTTTTGGTTTACACCTCTGTTTTTTAGATACTCTCTTGCAAAAGGTACTAAATCAAGATTTTTGGTGTACCAGTTTTGGGTGGCATCAAGTACCCTTTTTAAATCATTTCCTCCATTGTTGCTTTTTGTATATCTTAGCGTATAGTTATAAATAGAAGCGAGTTTCTCTACAGCTTCTGGATATGAGAGTTTTTCTATATCCATTACAAACTTTATAGCATCTCCACCTGCACCACAACCAAAGCAGTGGTATATCTGTTTTGAAGGGCTTACTACAAAACTTGGAGTTTTTTCATCATGAAAAGGGCAGTTTGCTTTGTAGTTGGCTCCTGCCTTTTTGAGTTCTATATAGTTACCTATTACATCTATTATATCCAGAGTACTCTTTAGCCCCTCTATAGATGCTGAGTCTATCATACTAATTCCTCAAAGCTTTGGCATATAGAGCTATTGTTACAGCATATCTACTACTGTGATTATATGTAGTGATTATACGGTAGTTTTTATCTCCTAAGTATAATTCATCTTTGTTTTTGGATTTTAGTTTTACAAGATATGCTCCAAAATCTCTCCAGTTACCTTTTGGTATTACACCATATCTTTTGAGTGTAGATAACTTATAGTAACTTTTGTAAGATGTTTTGAGTTTTGTAAATCTTTTGCCTTTGTAGAGTGCTTTTGTAATTGTTTGGCGTCTGTTACTCCATTTGTGTCTGTGTAAGAAGTTTGCAATAGAGCCTATGCAATCAACCATTGAGTTTGGATTTTTTTTGCCATCACCATCAAGATCAACTCCATATCTGAGTTGAATTGAAGGCATCTGTTGAACGCACCCCATAGCTCCTGCAAAAGATCCTCTTAGTTTTAGGATATTTAACTTCTCTTTTTTTGATAAAATAAGGAGTTTTTCAAGTTCTGAACGAAAATATTTTTGCATTCTATTTTTGTTGAATGCTAGTGTTACCAATGAATCCCATACACTGTATTCATTACCATACATTCCAAATTTACTCTCTACTCTGATAAAGGCTGTAATGATTTCGGGTGAGACATTATATATTTTTGAAGCTTTTTTGAGTGCATATTGATACTTGTGCATAAACTCTTTGCCAAGCTGAATACTTTGTGGAATTAAAATTTTGTTTTTATATCTATCCCAACTGAAATCTGTATTGCCCACCTTGTATCTGCCTTGGTATCTGGCAAGAGTTTTTGGCTGGTGGTGAGCCTTTTTAAGCAATTGCAGTATATAGCCCTTTTTAAAGTGATATTTATATGCCATATGGTTTGCAAACTTGATAGCTTGTGGATCTTTTGAGTAATCTCTACTGTTTCCTAATGCTGGTAAGAGTATAAATACAAAAGCAATTAAAAATTTCATCTATATATACTCTTTAGATGTTCTATTTTTGAACCCATATTTAGTAGTGTCATATCTGCCAAAACCAAAGCCATCATAGCTTCGCATACTACTGTACCTCTGATTGCCACACATGGATCATGTCGGCCTTCTAGTTTACATACTACTTCATTGCCATATTTATCTATGCTTGATTGCTCTTTGAAGATAGAGGGAGTTGGTTTGAAATATGTCTTGACCTCTATTGTGTCTCCATTACTAATTCCACCCAATACTCCTCCACTATTATTGGTTACAAATCCATCTGCTATTATCTCATCATTATTTTGAGAGCCTCTTATTTTGCTGCTTTTACAGCCATTACCTATCTCTACAGCTTTTGCTGCATTTATACCCATCATAGCTTCAGCCAATTTTGCATCAAGTTTATCATACAGAGGTTCACCAAGTCCTATTGGTACACCAGTAGCACGAGTAAAGACTACTCCCCCAACAGAATCATGATCTTTTTTGGCATCTAATATGGCTTTTTCCTGAAGAGATTCCACTTGGGGATCTAGGGCATTTAGTTTACTTGTTTTGGCATACTCAAAATCAAATCTTGTAATATCCCCTTCAATATCTGCTATTTGAGATATACCACCTTCTATATTTATACCTATCTCTTTTAGCATTAGTTTTGCTATAGCTCCAGCAGCTACTCTAATTGCAGTCTCTCTGGCACTGCTTCTGCCACCGCCTCTATAATCTCTTATGCCATATTTGTGCCAGTATGTAAAATCTGCATGAGAGGGTCTAAATAGATCTTTTACACTATCATAATCACGACTCTTTTGGTTGGTATTGTATATAATCATTCCAATTGGAGTACCTGTTGATTTACCTTCAAATGTACCAGATAGTATCTCTATGGTATCAGGCTCTTTTCTACCTGTCTCAAGTTTACTCTTGCCAGGTCTTCTTCTATCTAACTGAGATTGAATAAACTCTATATCAATATCCAATCCTGCTGGTATCCCATCTACTATACAGCCAATAGCCTTGCCGTGTGATTCTCCAAATGTTGTTACTCTAAATCTTGAACCAAAGCTGTTCATCTATTATCCTCTCTTAATCTCTTTAGTGCAATCTCTGCTGCTTTTTGTTGAGCTGCTTTCTTGCTTCTGCCTTTTGCTTTAGCTACCGTTTTGCCATCTAGTGTTACTGCTATTTCAAACTCTTTTTTATGATCTGGTCCGCTTGAGCCTATCAATTCATATCCAGGAGTTGTACCGTGTATTGCTTGGGTAAGCTCTTGGAGGGCAGTTTTATAATCTTTGCATAGTGAATCCAAATCTATGCGAGGGTATGTTTCATTGAGTAGTTTTATTACTATTTCACGACTCTTTTGTAAACCAGCT
>JAMOSA010000303.1 GCA_027063325.1 Campylobacteraceae bacterium | reverse complement strand
AGTATTTTATAAAATCATTAGAAGATAAATTACAAATTGGTTCATTAAAATTTGATTATTTAATTAGTAATTATATGATAAAAAGTAAAAAATTCAGAGATGAATTTGATATACTTCTTGTAAATGGTGAAAGTGTTGCAATTATAGAAGTAAAATATAAAGTACACCCAAATGATGTGGACAAACTTGATAATAAAATTAAACATTTAAAGAGTCTGCCACAATATAAAAACTATAAAGTATATGCTGGTATTGCTGGATTTAGTATTCCTGAAGAGTCTATACAAAAAGCACTCTTAAAGGGTTATTTTATACTACAAAGAAAAGGTGATATAGTTGAGACAATTACTGATAATATGAGAGCAGCATAGATATATTAAAAATAGGAGATTTTAATGGCAAACAAGATAACAAAAGAGAGAGAGTTACTCAATGAATCTATGCTAAAGATGTCTATAGCTTTGCATAGCAAACTAAAAAACCCAAGCAAACTTCTATTTAGAATGCTTCAAAAATATAGAATCAAAAGTCTGACAATGGTTTTACTGGAATCATCATCTAGCAATTTAGAAGAGTTTATAGAGTCAAATAAAAGAAAAACTGATTTACTTATATCACTTACCAATAATGGTAAAATGTGTCTTGTAGTGTGTCAGGATACAAAAGTAGATGGTGGTTACTACTTTTATAAAAGATTATCTACAAAATGGAGAGATAACCAAAATGAAACCAAACTCAGAGCTACAATATTGGCAATAGAATCAACAAGTTATGAGTTGTGGGATTTGATTTTTACTCTAATTGATCAATATAGACAAATGAAATTGGAAAAAAAACTAATATCATATAAAACAATAAAGTAACACTATGACAAATAAACCAAAATTTAAACTTTTTGCAAATATCAACTATGCAATAGATGGTATGAAAGAGGTAATCAAGAGTGAAACATCATTCAAAATTCAACTTTTGGTTATATCTATACTTACTTTTACATTAATATTTTTGCCATTTACACTACTCTCAAAAGCAGTTATGTTTATATCTATGTGGCTTGTACTCTTAGCAGAAGCTATCAACAGTGCAATTGAGAGGGTTGTTGATTTGGTAACAAAAGAGTATCACCCATTAGCTGGTCAAGCCAAAGATATAGGTGCTTTTGCAGTAATGTTGGCTTTTAGCATTACTGTAATGATATGGATAACAGTTATATATTATGAGTTTAAAGGAGTAGTATAGATGGAACAAAAAACAATAGTAACACACTATGGATATGAAAAAGATTCTCAAAAAAGTATGGTAGTACCCATATATCAAACTACAGCCTATGAGTTTGAATCTACCAACCACGCTGCAAAACTGTTTGAATTGGAAGAATTGGGAAATATATATACAAGACTTACAAATCCAACTACAGATGTATTTGAAAAGAGATTTGCAAAACTTGAGGGTGGAGTAGCAAGTATTGCTACAGCCAGTGGTATGAGTGCAATATTTTATGCAATTGCAAATGTAGCCGAAGCTGGAGATAATATAGCAGTAGCCAAACAGGTATATGGTGGCACATCAACACTTACAACCCATACAATCAAACGATTTGGAATAGAAGCTAGAACATTTGATGTACACAATCCACAAGAGTTAAAATCAATAATTGATAATAAAACAAAACTTATTATATTTGAGAGTATTACAAATCCAAGCATTGATGTAGCAGATATTGAAGCAATAACCTCTATTGCAAAAGAGTATAAAATTATAACTTGTGTTGACAATACAGTAGCCTCACCAATACTGTGTAATCCCATAAAATATGGAGCAGATTTGGTGGTACACAGTGCCAGTAAATATACAACCGGTCAAGGCTTGGCTATTGGTGGAATTATAGTAGAAAGAGAGGATTTGGTATCACTCATTAAAGATAATGATAGATATTACCACTTTAATGAACCAGATATGAGTTATCATGGGTTGATATACAGCAGTATGCCTCTGCCTCCATTTACTCTTAGAGTAAGATTGGCTCTACTTAGAGATTTTGGTGCAACACCATCACCATTTAATAGTTGGTTATATATCCAAGGTCTTGAAACTTTGCCTCTTAGAATGCAACAACACTCCAATTCAGCTTTAAAAATTGCTCAATTTTTAGATGAGCATCCAAAAGTTATAAAGGTCAACTATCCAGGATTAAAGAGTGATCCAAACTACAAAAGAGCTCAAAAGTATCTCAAAGATGGTATGAGTAGTGGACTTTTGAGTTTTGAGTTAAAAAGCAAAGAGGATGCTCAAAAATTGGCTGACAGTATGGAACTGTTTTCACTTGTTGTAAATATAGGTGACAGTAAATCTATCGTAACTCATCCAGCCAGTACCACTCACCAACAGTTGAGCAAGGAGGAGTTGATAGCAGCAGGAGTTCCAGAAGGATTGATTAGGCTGAGTATTGGACTTGAAGATACAAAAGATTTGATAGAGGATCTCTCCCAGGCTCTAAATAGATTGTAAATACTTCACTCTTTTGGATTAGAGTATTTTTGTAACATACTCTAATCAATAGAGTAGCAAAATAGTTTTTCTCATCTATTAAGTATTTATTATGATAATATATATCAAATACTAATCAACAAAAGGGAGCGTAGTATGATGCAGTTTGTAGATATGAGTTCTGATGAATTTTTAAATGAATTTGAAAAGACCAAAAAATTTGCTGATAAGGTGTGTGACAGATTTGGGTGGGTATTAAATCCAAATCATGATGTAACAGAGGGTGTATTGATGGGATTGGCAAGACACAAATTGCTATATGGCAAGAGATGGTGTCCATGCTATATGGTAATATAGGATGAAAATGGCAAACATATAAGTGCAGACAATAGACTCTGTCCATGTAAACCGGCAATTGAGGAGGAGATTCCAAATGAAGGTAAATGCCATTGTGGAATATTTTGTTCACCAGAGTATGCCTCTACCCATGACCATTGATTGATAGATATGGTACTTTTGTGCCATAAAATATATAATAGTATAGTTCTACAAATCTCACATCTGCTATAATCACCAAAAAATTTTTATTAGGATATAAGATGCGTATATTGTCAGGAATACAACCATCAGGCAAACTACATATAGGTAACTACTTTGGAGCTATCAAACAGATGTTAAAACTGCAAGAAGAGAATGAACTCTTTGCATTTATAGCCAACTATCACGCTCTAAGCGGTGGAGCTGATATAAAAGAGTTAAAGAGTATGACTATAGATGTTGCCATAGACTTCTTATCACTTGGAATTGATCCAAACAGAAGCCACTTTTGGGTACAAAGCCATGTCAAAGAGGTACTTGAACTCTACTGGATACTCTCAAGATATACCCCTGTAGGTCTGTTAGAAAGAGGTCACAGCTACAAAGACAAAGTAGCCAAAGGTATAACACCCTCTCATGCACTCTTTAGCTATCCTGTATTGATGGCTGCTGATATACTGCTATATGATGCACAAAAAGTACCAGTAGGCAAAGATCAGATTCAACATCTTGAGATGACCAGAGATATAGCAATCAAGTTTAATAATGAACATGGAGAGATATTTACTGTACCAGAAGCTTATGTAGAAGAGAGTGTAGCTACAGTTCCAGGAATTGATGGAGCCAAGATGAGCAAAAGCTACAACAATACAATAGAGATATTTATGGAAGAGAAGCCTCTGCAAAAAAGATGTAACAAGATAGTAACAGACTCTACACCACTTGGAGAACCACTAGATTATGAAAGCTGTAATGTATATGCAATATGTTGCCTGTTTTTAGACAAAGAGGAGCAACTTGAGTTAGCCAATAGATATAGAAGTGGAAAAGAGGGTTATGGACACTTTAAAAAGTATTTAAAATCTCTGATTTGGGATCACTTTGAAGAAGCAAGAGAGAAAAGAGCCTACTATAAAGAGCATACAGATGAAGTATTAGAAATTTTGGATCATGGAGCAAAAAAAGCAAAAGCTATAGCAGAAGTAAAAATGGAACAGGTTAGAGAGTGTGTAGGGATACTGTAAATATATATTAACAATGATTATATAACTTTTGATATAATCAACGCAATTTTTTTAGAAGGATATTATGATGAGTTGGAGACCCGATAGCTGGAGAGATTTTCCAATAAAACAACAGCCTAAATATGAAGATGAAAAACTATTAAAAGAGGTAGAACAAGAGCTAAAAAGTTACCCTCCTTTGATATTTGCAGGTGAAGCAAGAAATCTCAAAGAGGATTTAGCAAGAGTAGGCAGAGGAGAAGCCTTTATAATACAAGGTGGTGATTGTGCAGAGAGTTTTGCATCATTCAATGCTGATACCATCAAAAATCTGTTTAAACTAATTTTACAAATGTCTGTAGTTATGACTTACTCAAAAGGTAAACCGGTAGTCAAAATAGGCAGAATTGCAGGACAGTTTGCAAAGCCTCGCTCAAGTGATTTTGAAGAGAAAAATGGTATAAAATTACCAAGCTATAGAGGTGATATTATAAATGATATCGAATTTAGTGCCAAAGCTAGAACACCAGATCCTACAAGAATGCTAAAAGCATACAATCAATCAGCTGCAACAATGAACCTGCTTAGAGCATTCTCAAGAGGTGGATTAGCAGACTTGAATGAGGTACATAGATGGAATTTGGATTTTATCAAAGATCATCCTCTTGGAAAGAGATATGAAGAGCTTAGTAACCGTATAGATAAAGCTATGAAATTTATTGCAGCTGCTGGAATCAATAGTCAAAATGCTCCTCAACTTAGACAAACAACAGTATATACATCTCATGAAGCCCTACTTTTAAATTATGAAGAGGCACTAACTAGAAAAGACAGTATAGATAACAGATGGTACAATACTTCAGCTCATATGCTATGGATTGGTGATAGAACAAGAGATTTAAATGAAGCTCATATCGAGTACTTTAGAGGTATCAATAATCCTATAGGATGTAAAGTAGGTCCTACTATGCAAAAAGATGAACTCTTAGAGTTGATTGATGCACTAAATCCTCACAATGAAGAGGGTAGATTAAATCTGATTGTTAGAATGGGAGCTTCAAAGATAGCTAAATATTTCCCTCCACTTCTTGAAGCAGTCAAAGAAGCAGGTAAGAATGTAGTATGGACAATAGATCCTATGCATGGAAATGTAGAAAAAAGTCCTAGTGGATTTAAAACAAGAGATTTTGAAAATATCTTATCTGAAGTTAGACAATTTTTTGAGATCCACCACAAAGCAGGAACTATAGCAGGTGGTATTCATCTGGAGATGACAGGAGAAGATGTAACAGAGTGTACAGGTTCAACATCTTGTCCAAT
>JAMOSA010000302.1 GCA_027063325.1 Campylobacteraceae bacterium | reverse complement strand
CTATCCGACAGTAGATATTGTATGTCTCATCTGCTTCACTTGTAAATCTCCCCCGATAATCTTTTCCTGCAGAGAGTTCAATATCTACTGTCGGATAGTAACCGGCTTCTGCCGAACCCAAATCTGCTCTAGTTGCCCTGTAGTTGTGAAGTCGCTCAGTTACTACCGGATTACTGTCCAATACATCTGATACTGCCTCTTTTAATGTAAGTGCAGACAGATTAGGTACAAATCCGATAGAAAACAGAAGCAACAAAAAGGATAATTTTCTTAACCACATACCGTGCCATCCCCCTTTTTGATATTATAAAAATCAGCACTCCGCCAATTTTTGATATTGTACCATATTATTTAATAGAAAACTCTATATACTATCTGTTATTATAAAATATCAACAAACTTCCAAATCAAGGGGTTTAAAGCATATATATAACTTTTTTTGATACTAAAACTGTATCATTAAACTTAATTGATATACAAAAACAGTATTTGTTAGAAATATTGATATAATCTACTTTAATAATATACAAAAGGTTAAAGATGGGTATAATTTTTGGTCCTGTAATATCACGCAGATTTGGAAAATCACTTGGTATAGATTTAAGTCCAAATAAAAAGCAGTGCAACTATGACTGTATCTATTGTGAATTGAAACCAGCAAAACAGATTGACAAATACAGTGATATTGTACCACCTGAAAAAATAATACAGGAGTGTAAAGATGCTCTTGATATATACAAAGATATAGATGTAGTTACAGTCACAGCAAATGGAGAACCTACACTCTATCCATATCTTTATGAGATTGCAAAAGGTATCAAAGCGTTACAAACCTCTTCTAAACTACTGATACTTAGTAATGGAAGTACCATAACTGACAATGATACTATAAAAGCACTTGAAGTATTTGATATAGTCAAACTCTCTTTTGATTGTGCCACACAAAGATGTTTCAAGAGAATAGACAGAGCAAAAAGTGGTATAAGTATAGATGATATTAAAGAAGGTATGCTCAAATTTAGAAAAAATTTTTCAAATACTCTAATAATAGAGGTTTTGATAGTAGAAAATATAAATGACAAAAAAGATGAGATAGAAAAAATAGATCAATTTCTACTCAAACTAAATCCAGACAGAGTAGATTTGAGTACAATCGACAGACCACCGGCTTATGATGTAAAACCTCTATCATACAAAAAACTCTTTGAACTCTCACAGATATTTGATCCATCTCTACATATACATATAGCATCAAGACAAAATATATCCAGTATAGAAAAAGAGTCTTATACAAAAGAGAGGATTTTGGATACTCTTGCCAAAAGACCACTTACAGATAGAGATATAGAGTTACTCATGGATAAAGCATCAATTGAAGTGCTAAAAGAGTTGCTGATTGAGGGAAAAGTTGAAAAAATTGAAAAATTTGGAATTTTTTTCTATATTTTGTCAAAAAACTCTTGACATTATAGAAAAAAATATATATAATTTCAGCACATCAAAACAAGCGATGTAACTTATCAATTCCGGATTAGCTCAGCGGTAGAGTAGGTGACTGTTAATCACTTGGTCGCTGGTTCGAATCCAGCATCCGGAGCCACATTGCTTTTTAGGATTATAATCTACTTAGTTTTTTAGTTCTCCATCTACAAGAAAAAATATCATAAATTCTCATATTTTTTAGACAGTCAAATTTTATCTGCACAATATCAGTTTATACTTACAGGCAAAAGAAGCCTTCACTCAAGATTAACTCTTTTAATGGGAAGCATTAGCGATACTCAGGTTAAAATTAATATGCCTTATCAAGCAGAGGTAAGTAAAAGTTTAAACTTTTACTATAAGATAGCCTTTATATAGACTCTTTTTGGAGCAGGATACCCCTCTATGGTTTTGGTAGAATCATTTGGATCTAAAAAGTCCTGTAAACTTTGTGTATCTATCCACTCTGTTTTTCTCTGTTCATTATGCTCTGTCTTTTTGATGTCTATAACTTCAATACTGCCAAAACCAGCTCGTTTACACCAATTTATGAGTGTTGGTACTGTTGGTATGAAGTATATGTTTGGAATTTTGGAGTATCTATTGGCAGGAGAGAGTGCTATATGTTCATCTCCATCTATCATAAATGTATCCAAAAACAGTTCTCCGTTTCTATTTAGAGCGCGTTTGAGAGATTTTAATGTAGATACGGGATCACTCCTGTGATATAATACTCCAAGACAAAATATAGTATCAAATTTATGCTCATAAAATTCCAAATGCTCTACACCTAAAAGTTCATACTCTATACCACTGTTTATAAATTTGTCTATAAATTTAAACTGCAACATATATAAAGCTGATGGATCAAAGCCTACAATCTGTTTGGGGTTTTTTTTTAGCATTCTAAACATATAGTAGCCATTATTACAACCAACATCAGCTACAATTTTATCTTTGATATTTATATGTGGAAGCAGAAGATTGTATTTAATAAAGCTTTGCCATTCACTGTCTATAAAAAGTTCTCCTATCTCAAAAGGACCTTTTCTCCACGGCTTTAGGGAGATAGCTATATCTTTGATTTTAGAGGCATAACTCTCTTTATACTCAGTTGGCAAAATTATCTTAATGGTATCTTCATACTCTACACTCACTGGAGTAACTTTTGGCAAAGAGTCCAAACTCTCTGCCAAAGGAGCTATATTTTTCCACCCAAAGGCTTTGCTTCTTTCTCTTCTGATAGCATCTAAATCCATACTATTTTACTATTGCCTTTTTGATATACTGCTTTTTTAGCGGTTTGTCTCTTCTGTCAGTAGGTGTCATCTCTATCTTTTTGACCACATCTTTGCCATCAATTACTTCACCAAATATTGTATATCCCCCATTTAGCCAAGGTGCCGGTGCTACTGTAATAAAAAATTGACTTCCATTTGTATTTGGTCCTCTATTTGCCATAGCAAGTAAGTATGGTCTGTCAAATACAAGATTTGGTGCATACTCATTTTTAAACTCTTTACCCCAAATGGATTTGCCACCTCTACCAGTACCGGTTGGATCTCCACCTTGAATCATAAAGCCTTTGATTACTCTATGGAATGTTACTCCATCATAATAACCCTTCTTTGCCAGTTTAACAAAATTCTCTGTAGCCAATGGAGCCTCTTTTGGAAAAAGCTTTAGTTTGATTGTACCCTGATTTGTAATAAGCTCTACTATTGGAGCTTGGGATTTGGCATAAGCACCTATTGTAAACAGTGCTACCAAAGATAAAAAGAGTCGTCTATTCACTAATCATCCTTTTCGCAAACTATATCTAATGTATGTAATACTATCTCAAAAAACTCTCCAGCTTCTCTTTGGGCATCATCATTAAACTCTATATAGATACCATCTTTTTCATGTTCATTTGATACATTTTCAAAAACAGCAGGATTTAAACCAGTCTCTTTTTTTGCTTTGTTTATGGCATCTAGTATATCCTGTTTTAGTGATTGATTATCACCAAACTTTAGACTAAGCCCCTCATATCTCTCTTCCATTCTCATGTGTGCTTCAATCTTTTGTATCATTGTTTATCACCTCGCATATTGAGATACCCGCATTTCACGAATAACATTTACTTTGATTTCACCTGGATATTGTACCTTATCTTCAATCTCTTTTGCAACATTACGACACAATAGTACTACACCATTATCATCTATGCTACCAGCATCTACAAATACCCTAAGCTCTCTACCGGCATTAATTGCATAAGCTTGTAATACACCCTCTTTTGAGTTTGCAATCTCTTCTACCTCTTTTACTCTTCTTGTAAAACTCTCTATAACCTCTCTTCTGGCTCCTGGTCTTGCAGCACTGAGTGCATCAGCTGTACAAACAGCAGCACTCTCTACACTATCAGGTTCAATATTGCCATGGTGGGCATATATTGCATTGATTACAGTAGGATGTTCATTATATTTACGACAAACCTCTGCTCCAAGTTCTACATGTGATCCTCCATAATCTTGAGTAAGGGCTTTTCCTATATCATGCAAAAGTCCTGCTCTCATTGCTAACTTCTCATCTCCTCCCATCTCTGCTGCCATTACTCTGGCAAGTCTTGCTACCTCCATAGAGTGTAAAAGTGCATTTTGACCATAACTGGCTCTATATTTGAGTTTACCAATAAGCTTTATAATCTCTTCATGCATTGGAAATAACCCCATATCTATAACTACATTCTCACCATCTCTATA
Organism: Campylobacteraceae bacterium; assembly: GCA_027063325.1. Classification (GTDB taxonomy): domain Bacteria; phylum Campylobacterota; class Campylobacteria; order Campylobacterales; family Sulfurovaceae; genus Nitratifractor. The sequence continues at coordinate 1,129 of JAMOSA010000302.1, read as the reverse complement.
AAGCTTTTCTTCAAACTCTGTCTGGACTTTTTTGTGTACCTCTTCGATGCGTGCTGGATGTATTCTGCCATCTTCTACCAACAGTTCAATAACTCTTGTTGCTATAGCTCTGCGATATAGATTAAAACTACTTACTACAATGATACCTGGGGTTTCATCTATAATAATATCTACACCAAGAAGCATCTCAAGAGTTTTTATATTTCTACCCTCTTTACCTATAATTCTACCTTTGTGATCATCAGATGGTAAAGATATAGTATTTATAAGCTTCTCACCTGCAAATTCACCTGCATATCTGGTAGTAGCTTGGGCTAGAATATAGTTTGCTTTTTTTTGTGCTTCATCTTGGGCTATTTTGAGTTGCTTCCTGACCATTGCCGCAATTTCAGATTGAGTCTGCTCTTGTATCTCTTTGAGTAGAAACTCTTTTGCCTCTTTTGCTGTAAGTGAAGCTATATTTTCAATAGTAGCCAAATTCTCTTTTAGTATATCCTCTCTTTTTTGAATAACATTCTCAAGCTTTTTCTCTTTTTGTTTTAAATTCTCTTTTTCTCTATTTAGCTCCTCTTTTAATTCTATCAATTCTCTTTCTTGAAGTATAAGATTTCTCTGTCTCTTTTCTACCTCATTTACTTTTTGAGTAAACTCTCTCTCAAGCTCTAGCTCTTTGGTCTTTATCTCTATCTTGGCATCTTTTAATAGATTATTAGCCTCTTGCTCTATAGCTTTTGCTCTAGCTTTTGCTTCAAGCTCCATTATATGAAATTTCTTAGAACATCCCATACGGGATATTAAATATCCAATTCCAGCACCTGTTATTAGTGCTGTTAATCCTATTATTACACTCATATTTGTATAATCCTTCAACATATATTGCCGTTTACAATAGTAGTTGATTGTTTATGCTCAATTAAAGCCATTTACCCTTTTGGTATCTTGGTGGCACTTTAAGTCTTTTTATACTTTTTATATAAGATTTGATTATGCTATACCTCGTTGATACAATATAGTCTGACTTTATATCATACTCTTGTGTTATTAGACCATCATAAATATATAAATCTTTTGCGACAAAGATAGTTTTGCCTATATGGCGTCCCTCACGGGCAAAAAATCTATCATACAT
>JAMOSA010000301.1 GCA_027063325.1 Campylobacteraceae bacterium | reverse complement strand
GATGCAAAAAGATTTGGATTATATATGGCATCCGTGTACCCAAATGAAAGATCATGAAACTCTACCTATCATTCCAATAAAGAGTGCAAAGGGTATATACTTGTATGATTTTGATGGTAACAGATATATAGATGCCATAAGCAGTTGGTGGGTAAATCTGTTTGGACACTCAAATGAGTATATAAACAGTAAGCTAAAAGAGCAGACAGAAAAACTAGAACATGTACTACTTGCTGGTTTTACCCATGAAGGAGCAGTTGAACTGGCACAAAGAGTTGTAAAAATTACTCCAAAGGGTTTAGAGAAGATATTTTTTGCAGACAATGGATCTTCGGCTATTGAGGTCGCACTAAAGATGAGTTATCACTACCACAAAAACCAAGGCAATAAAAAACATATATTTTTATCTCTTACAAACAGTTATCATGGTGAAACAATAGGAGCTTTGAGTGTAGGAGCAGTCAAACTATATAAGGATACCTACAAACCACTCCTTATATCGAATATGCAAACACCAGTACCGACAGATGATACCATAGAGTCTGCAAAAGAGGCACTAAAAGAGCTTGAAGAGATTTTACAAAAACATGGTAAGTATATATCTGCTTTTATTGTAGAACCTCTTATCCAAGGAGCAGGTGGTATGCACTTTTATCACCCATATTACCTCCAAGAGGCAAGAAAATTAACCAAAGAGTACAATATTCATCTTATTGCTGATGAGATAATGACAGGGTTTGGCAGAAGTGGTACTATGTTTGCAGTCGAACAAGCCAAAATTACACCAGATTTTATGGCCTTGTCAAAAGGTCTTACAGGTGGTTATATGCCACTCTCATTGATAGTAACAACAAATGAGATATATAGTGCATTTTATTGTGATTATATAGAGTACAAAGCATTTTTGCATTCACACAGCTATACAGGAAATCCACTTGCTTGTAGTTGTGCATTGGCAACTTTGGATATATTTGAAAATAAACCGATTTTACAAAACAATATAAAAAAGAGTAAATTGATGGAGCATTTGTTGCAAAAATTCAAAAGTTTGCCAAATGTAAAGAGTACAAGAGTAAAAGGTATGATTGGTGCAATTACGCTAATTGATTACCCAATAGAAAAAAGAGTGGGACTTGAAGTATATAAGTATGGTCTTAAAAATGGTGTTTTACTAAGACCGCTTGGTAATGTAATATATTTTATGCCTCCATACATTATAGAAGAAAAAGAGATAGAGTATATGATAGATACAGCATATCAGGCAATTTTACAACTGCCTGTAAAATAGGCACAAAAGAGTCAAATGCCTATTTTAGCTTAAACAGACCCAATAGACCCGAAGATTTTCTAAGTCTTTCACAATGCTTTTTGGCTCTCTCTACACCCATTTCAGCTGCCTCTTCATATAGCATCAGTGCCATTTTTTTATCTTTGCCAATTCCTACACCATACTCATACAGTTGAGCCAAATCGCAAATTGCTTCCGGAAAATCCCTATCTGCCAATGCGTTTATCTGGGTAAATGCTTCTGGGTGATTCTCCTGTAGTACATTTCCGTGAAACAATTCTCTAGCAAGTAAAAATTGAGCAAACTCAGACTCTGTTGCAGCAGCCAAAAGCAACACTTGAGCACTGCACCACAATCTGTTTTCATTCTTAAACTGTACATAAAATTTTAAAAACTCTTCAATCTCCTCTTCAGTATAACCCTCTTGTGCAATTTTTCTCTTCATATCCTCTACAACAGGACAACTTTGTGTATCATCCCTTTGGATTGGTGGATATTGATTGAGCATATTTTTAAATTTTTGTCCAATATATGATATTGGAGTGTATTTTACAGGCTTATTCTCTCTTCTTTTTCTCTTTTTGAGTGGTTTTTTTACTCCAAAATCTATCTCACTGCTACTATTTTTACTATTTGGCACTTCAATCTCTTTGGAATCAAATGTATCATCTGTATCTGTAACAATTTTATTTTGTCTCTTTATGGGGGTAGAGAGTGGATCTGCTAAACTCTCTTTATTCTCTTTACTTTTTTTCCTTTTTACAAAACTAAACAATTTTGTAGGATTTAATACCTCATCAATTCCAGATAACAATCCACCACTGCTGTCTTCCTTTTTGTAAGCTGGAGTATTTGGTTTGTCACTATCACTCTCTTGCTCTATATACTCTGATCTCTCAACATGTTTATTTCCGGATACATAAGATGGTAGTGTAGGCTCTGATTTTTGTCTGGATGCTCTGATATGGGGTTGTTCTTTATATGGAACCTGTTGCATAATACTACTAGTCTCTTTTATAACCCTGTTTGCACTCTTTTCACCTTGGTATCTCTCTATGGAATCTTCTGAATGATCAGATAATTTTATAATATCCTCAAGACTTAAAACTCTCTCTTCATTATCTTCAGATATAGATGATGAACTACTGCTGATATTAAATTCCTCTATAGGCTCTTCATATCTGCTATTTTGAGTATTTTGATTATAACTCTTTGTATCTGCAAAATTCTCCTCTTCTATCTCTATATCATTATACTGCTCTTTTGGCTTGTTTAAAACCTCTTTTGGAGGTAGCTCATATTCAACTTTAACCTCTGATTTTTTCTCAGACTCTTTTTGATAATGTTTTGTATTTAAAGCTTCATTCTTTTCTATTTTTGACTCAGTAACTGCTTTGGTATCTGTTTGCATACCATATATATCCATCATATCATCTTCATACTCATCCAATACATCTTCATAATCTTCAAAGTACAAGTCTTCCAATTCATCAATATCATCTATACTCTTTTGTTGAGATGGATTTGCTTTTTGCTCTTTTGTCTGTGGTTTTAAATCTTTGGTTAAAGAAGTCTGTTGTGATTGTGATTTTGTTTGTTCTGTTACTGTTTTTGATTCATCTGCTTTTTTTTGCAAAGTAATATCATCTTTGCTATTTTCAAATTCAGAGACAACAGTAGATGGCTCCTCCTTTTCAATCACTCTTTGCTCATCTGTTTTGACTTCACTTTTTATATCTACTCTTTTTGGAGGCTCTTCATCAAAAAAATCATCTTTACTATAAATTTTATCCAAATACGCCTGCATAGAGTGTAGTGCCTGTCTAAAGTTTCTGGCTTCAAGCATAGATATAATAGTATGCAAATCATCATCTATACTTATCTCTCTTAATGATTCTGCCTGAATATCAACAGTCTCTATATCACGAACTTTCAAAGCCAAACGAATAATTTCAAACCTTATCTCTATCTCTTCCATACCCTACACTTTTATATAATATTTTTGACTCTATCATAAAAATAGACCAAATTGTGTAATAACCATCTTTGAGCAGAATAATACCATAGAATCTCTAAGCAAGAGTGACAATCACCATTTATATTTCATTAATTTTTAATATACAAATAATAGTATTTGAAGTAACCAAATACTACAATATACTAATCAAAGGAGCAGAGTTTATTATATGAACAATAAATTATCTATAGTAATTTTAACCAAAAACAGCCAAAAATATCTAAAAGAGGTCTTAAAATCAGCTTCATTTGCAGATGAAATAGTAGTAGTGGATAATGGTTCTACAGATAATACACTAAAGATTGCAAAGGAGTTTGATGCCAAAACTGTAATACAAAATAAGTGGCTTGGATTTGGACCACAAAAACAGCTTGGTATAGATAATACAAATAATAGTTGGGTATTTATATTAGATAGTGATGAAATAATTACAAAAGAGCTTCAGCAAGAGATACTCTCAACCATTCAAAATCCAAAATTTAATGGATACAAAGTAGCCAGATTAAACTACTTTTTTGGTAAACCGCTAAGATATGGAGGATTATACCCAGACTATACAGTTAGACTATTTAATAAAAATAAAGCTTATATGAGTAATGATAGAGTACATGAAAGAGTAATTGTAAAAGGAGATATATACAAATTGAAAAATCATATGATACACTATGCTTATGATACTATAGAGCAGTTTATATCCAAACAAAACCAATACTCCACTCTTGGTGCAAAACCAAACAAAATCAAAGCTATATTCAATCCTTTATGGAGTTTTATACGAATGTATATAATAAAGCTTGGATTTTTAGATGGTTGGCACGGATATATAGTAGCAAGACTCTATGCTCAATATACACTGTGGAAATATATAAAATCAGCTATAATTACATATAATAAAAGTGAGAAAAAGAGATAATGAAAATATTGGTAATAAAATTTTTGAATATTGGTGATGTATTATTAATCACACCACTTATTGACAATTTAAAATACTACTATCCTGATGCAATCATAGATATAGCACTAATTAAAGGTACCGAAGATATGGTTACTATGCACCCTTCAGTTAACAAAATACATATATTTGACAGAAATAGATTAAGAAGTGGTTCAAAATGGAGTAGAATTTTGGGCGAATGGAGATATGCCAAAAAAATTAAAGATGAGAAGTATGATATAGTAATACAGACAACAAGAGGTGATAGAGGATTAAATTTGGCCATTTTTAGTGGAGCTAAAACTATAATATCATATCCTGCAAAAGATGGTAGATTTACAGATAGATTTATTACACATAAACTACCAAAAATTGAAAATAGACATATGGTAGAGGCAAATTTAGATCCAATAAGGGTACTTGGCAAAGAGCCAGTATCCAAAAAAGTATCTATATACTGGAGTCAAAAAGATGAAAAAAGAGTTAAAGAGATATTGAAAAAATATAATCTAAAAGAGAAAAACTTTATACATTTTCATCCAGTCTCAAGATGGATGTTCAAGTGCATATCAGACCATACTGCTGCAAAAATTATAGACTATTGCCAAAATGAACTAAATACTCCTGTAGTGATCACTTCAGCTCCTATAAAAAAAGAGTTACAAAAGATACAAAGCATAATATCACTTTGCAAAAGTAAACCTATTGATATATCAGGAGAGTTATCCCTAAAAGAGACTTCAGCACTAAATAGTAAAGCAAAACTCTTTACAGGTGTTGATACAGCTATTATGCACATAAGTGCAGCAAATGATATACCAGTAGTAGCTATGTTTGGTCCAAGTGCTGTTTATCACTGGGGACCTTGGGATAATAACATCAATAAAAGCAGTTACAGAGCAAAAAAAGGTATCCAGAAAATGGGCAAACATAAAGTACTACAACTAGATTGGGAGTGTATTCCTTGTGGAATTGATGGATGTAATGGTACAAAAGTCAGTGATTGCCTTATACAAATGCCATTTAATCTAATTCAACAGAGTATAAAAGAGTCTTTGGAGAGTATAGAGTAATGATACTTCACACCAAAACACTCAAAAGTTGGGGAGGAGAACAAAA
>JAMOSA010000300.1 GCA_027063325.1 Campylobacteraceae bacterium | reverse complement strand
CTCAATTTTGCCTATTTTCAAAAAGATAGAGATACAAATGCAGTTAAAAGCAAATAGAGTATCATTTAGAAGAGCCAAAAGTAGATGGGGTAGTTGTTCATCTACAAATAATATTTCACTAAATACCAGATTGCTTATGCTTCCTGATGATTTGATAGAGTATATAATAGTACATGAGTTGTCACATATAGTACATAAAAATCACTCAAAAGAGTTTTGGGCATTAGTTGGTAAATATATACCTGATTACAAAACCAAAAGAGTAAAATTGAGGGAGTATGAAAATCTCTATATGTGGTAGATAACAAATAGTAATGTTACAATATATCACACAAATATACTTTATTTGCCAATTTTTTTAATTATTCTTTAAATCATTTCTTTTTTTACTGATTAAAATGTAATACTAAAGGGAGCCTATTGCCATTTTACCTGTGGAGTAGGTCTAAAATTTACCAAGGAGGGGTAGCATGACTGAAGAGAAGGCAAAAGCCTACTGGAAAGAGAATATCTCTGCAATACTAAAGCTTTTGGCTATTTGGTTTATTGTTTCATATGGTGCTGGTATTTTATTTATAAATCAGTTAAATACTATAGAGATTAGTGGTGTGAAACTTGGGTTTTGGTTTGCTCAGCAGGGGGCAATTTATGTATTTGTGATATTGATTTTTGTTTATGTAAAGTGGATGAACAAAATTGATGAAAAATATGATGTTCATGAGTAGGGGGTGAGTGATGGATTTACAGACTCTGATATATCTGTTTGTGGGTGTCTCATTTGCACTCTATATAGGTATTGCAATTTGGTCTAAAGCAGCCAGTACAAAAGATTTTTATGTAGCGGGAGGTGGTGTACACCCAGTAGCCAATGGTATGGCAACAGCAGCAGATTGGATGAGTGCAGCTTCGTTTATATCTTTGGCTGGTATTATTGCCTACAAAGGTAGTGACGGTGGTGCATATTTGATGGGTTGGACAGGTGGTTATGTACTACTTGCTCTGCTTCTTGCTCCATATCTTAGAAAGTTTGGTAAGTTTACCGTACCTGATTTTGTAGGTGATAGATACTATTCAGATGTTGCAAGAACTGTAGCAGTAGTAGCTGTAATTTTTATTTCATTTACATATGTTGCCGGTCAAATGAGGGGTGTTGGTATTGTATTTAGCAGATTTTTGCAAGTTGATGTAAATACAGGTGTTGTTATTGGTATGGTAATAGTATTTGTATATGCTGTACTTGGAGGAATGAAGGGTATTACATATACACAAGTTGCCCAATATATGGTAATGATTATAGCATATTTGATCCCTGCAATATTTTTGTCACTAATGGTTACTGATACATTCTTGCCACAGCTTGGAATATTTGCCAAAACAACATTTGCATTTAGTGACGGAGTCAAAGAGATACCAGCAGGTACATATCTGATGCATGCACTTGACCAATCCTTGGTAGATTTGGGATTCAATGAATATACAAAACCTGGTAATTTATGGAATATGTTTATGCTTACAGTTGCTTTGATGGTAGGAACAGCAGGATTACCTCATGTAATTGTAAGATTTTTTACAGTACCAAAAGTAAAAGATGCTAGAATCTCTGCTGGTTGGGCATTGCTATTTATTGCAATACTCTATACAACAGTAGCTTCTGTTGCTGCATTTAGTCGTGTAAATATAATTGATCGTGTCCAAAATGTAGAGTATCAAAAGTGGGTAACTGAGGGTGTCAAACAAGATGATGGAAGAATAAATCATGGAGGTTGGTTTAAAACATGGGAAGAGGGGCATTTACTTGCCTGGAATGATCGCAATGGTGATGGCAAAATCCAGTATGCTGCTGGAAAAGCATTTGATGATCCAAAAGGTAAACCACACTACAATGGCAAGGTAGCACCAGATGGACATTTGCTAACAAGTAACCCTTTACCACCCCAAGGTAATAAGCCCTTTGATAATGAAGTATATATAGATAGAGATATTATCGTACTTGCAAACCCAGAAATTGCTAATTTACCAAATTGGGTAATAGCACTGATTGCTGCTGGAGGATTGGCAGCTGCACTATCTACTGCTGCTGGATTGTTACTGGTAATCAGCTCTTCAATTTCACATGATTTGCTTGGTAGAGTAATGTTCAAAGATCCAGTAACTGGCAAATCAAAACTCAGTGACAAAGCAGAATTGTTAGCTGCCAGATTAGCAGCAGTTGCTGCAATTGTAGTAGCTGGATATTTGGGTATTAATCCACCAGGATTTGTGGCTCAAGTGGTAGCATTTGCATTTGGTTTGGCAGCTGCTAGTTTTTTCCCTGCTATTATTTTAGGTATCTTTGACAAGAGAATGAATAAAGCAGGAGCAATTGCAGGTATTAGTGTAGGACTTATATTTACATTTGGATATATAATCTATTTTGTATTTATGGGTGGAGATCCTAAAAATTATCTGCTTGGTGTAGCACCAACTGGTATTGGTACTATTGGAATGGTACTTCACTTTATAGTTGCACTTATTGTATCAAGGGTTACAGAGCCACCACCAGCTCATATTCAAGAGATGGTAGAAAATATCCGTATCCCAAGAGGTGCAGGTGAAGCACACGACCATTAAACCTCAGGGGCTTTTGCCCCTTTGTAGTATTTTAAATCTCTTTTTTGATGTGAGAGTATCAAAAAATGAAAAGACTTTAGATTCCTGAGCTTTTGGACTTCAGTTTTGAATATTAAATAGTCAAATTATATCTGCGTAATATCAATTATATAAGCTATATAGTGTATTGTTGTATAGTATCATATAGTATAAATATACCAAAAGGGTCTGTTATGAGTTTCCATGACCAAAGAGAGTTTTTTAAATCTATTCATCCTTTTGATGAATTATCAAACGAGAGTTTAGAATCCCTATATCGTGTAATTGAGATGGCATTTTATCCTTTGGATACTGTACTCTCTATCTGTGGCGGCAGTATGGATAAATTTTATATTATCATCAAAGGAGAGGTAAAAGTAGTTGATGAAAATGGTGATTTGATTCGTATATACAGAGAAAAAGATAGCTTTGATGCTGATGCATTGCTTGAGGGTAAGTGTAGTTATCACTATCAGGTAGTAGAGGATTTGATATGTTATGAGATACCCAAAGATAACTTTTTGAAACTATTTGAGAGCAGTGAAGCATTTAGACGATTTTATCTGATGGATATAGTAGAGAGATTAGAGTATCTAAAGAGTAAAAGTGGTGATAGTGTGGATGATTGGATGACAGCAAGGGTAGAAGATAGCTATTGGCATTCACCCTGTATTGCTACTATGGATATGAAGCTTGTTGATGCTATGAGATGCTCTATCAATATGAAACGATCAGAGATTATTGTTGAATCTAAAGATGGCTCTTATGGTATTGTAACAGATAGTGATATAAAAATGATGATAGTAAATGGTACTTTTGATACTGATATAAAGGTATCTGATGTTGCTAAATATCCTATGTTGTGTGTAGAAAGAGATGATTTTTTGTTTAATGCTTATTTGACTCTAATAAAAGAGAATATAAAGAGGCTGGGGGTTACACAGCAGGGTAAATTGATAGGTATCATAGAGCAGATTGATATATTGAGTTTTTTAGCTAATCATTCACACTTAATTACAGTCAAAATCGAAAAAGCAAACACTATAGCAGAGTTAAAAGAGGCAAGTTTAGGTTATATAACAATCGTAAAAAGGCTCTACAGACAAGGGTTAAAAGCCAGATATATAGCCAAACTTATTAGTGAAATCAATCGCAAACTGTTTTTAAAACTCTACTTGATAGTTGTACCAAAAGAGTTGCAACACAAAGCAGTGCTTGTTGTTATGGGCAGTGAGGGTAGGGGAGAGCAGATAATTAGAACTGATCAAGATAATGCTTTGATAGTAGAAGATGGTATGGAACCAAAGGTGTTTGAGCCATATATGCAAGAGTTTAGTAAAGCTCTTATTGACTTTGGTTATCCTCCCTGTCCTGGTAATATTATGGTAACAAATAGTTATTGGCAAAAGAGCAAGAGTGAATTTAAAAAAGAGATAGATAGATGGATAGATTCACCAAATGAAGAGAGTTTTATGTACTTTTCTATATTTTTTGATGCCAAAGCAGTAGCTGGTAACTTGGTACTGTTGGAGGAGTTGCATAAATATATATATGAGAGATTTAATAGCAGTGATGATATATTTATGGCATTTTTTGCCAAATTGACACTACTGTTTGAGACTCCTGTTGGTATTTGGAGTACAATTTTGCATAAAGATAGAGATATAGATATAAAAAAGGCTGGAATATTTCCAATAGTACAAGGTGTTAGAGCTTTGGCTTTGAAGTACAAAGTAGAGGTACAATCCACAATCCAGAGAATCAAAGAGTTGTCTCAACGAAATATTATAGATGAAAAGTTTGCCAAAGAGTTGGTAGAAGCTTTTGATGCACTCTCAATACTTAGACTTGGCATTCAATTAGAGGCTATTGATAGTGGCAAAGAGCCAAACAATATAATACACAGTGATAAACTTAGCAAGATAGAAAGAGATATGTTTAGAGATTCACTTGAAATTGTAGATAGATTCAAAAGATTTATAAGCAAAGAATTTGAATTAGACAGGCTACCATCATGATAGATTCTATCAAAAGACTCTATCAAAAGAGTAAACTAAAAGATAGCTCTTTTGAATTTTTGTTTGAGATATATAGTGGAGATGAAGTTATTGTATTAGATACAGAGACTACTGGATTAAATCCCAAAAAAGATGCAATAATTTCAATTGGAGCAGTCAGAGTAAAAGGAAACAGAGTATATTTAGGTAATGCATTTGAAGAATACCTAAAGCCAGATACCAAAATATCTATTGAGAGTATCAAGATACATGGTATCAGAGAGATAGATTTACAAAATGCTAAAGATGCCAAAGATGTAATACCAAAACTGTTACACTTTATAGGAAATAGACCAATAGTAGGATACTATATAGATTTTGATAAAAAGATACTTAGTAGATATACAAAAGATCTAATTGGTATAGAGCTACCAAATCAAACTATAGAGCTTAGTCAAATGTACTACAAAAGATATAAAAAACATTCAGCTTATGAATTTGTGGATTTGAAGTTTGATACAATTATAGAGCAGTTGGATTTACCAAAGCTTGGTAAGCATGATGCACTAAATGATGCTATTATGTCAGCAATGATATATCTAAAGCTAAAAACTATACCAGAGTATAAAGGTGCATTTTCATAAAACTAAAAGAGTTATAAAAAAGGATTAAAGTTGGAAGAAAATATAATTTTAAGAGCTGATACAGTTGAAAATCTAAAAATATTTTCAGAAATTACAGGTAAATCTCA
>JAMOSA010000299.1 GCA_027063325.1 Campylobacteraceae bacterium | reverse complement strand
CTTAAGCAGTGCAGATGTATTTGTATTTGGTTCCAAATCAGAGGGTTTTCCAAATGTATTGATAGAAGCTCTAAGTTGCTCTTTACCAGTAATATCTACAGATTGTTTTAGTGGTCCAAGAGAAATATTAGATAACAATATTGATTATTCAAAACCTATCAAAGAGTTAAAGTTGGCAAAGTATGGCATTTTGGTACCACCTAATAGTATAAACGAGATGTCAAAAGCTATGAAAATACTCTACAGTAATAAAAAGCTAAAAGAAGAATATAAAAACAGAGCCAAATTAAGAGCCAAAGATTTTGATAAAGATATAATACTAAAAGAGTTCAAAAATATAATCAAGGAGTATATATAGATGTTTCAGGAGAAAAGTTTTGTAGATATTGACAACAAAGAGATACCGATAAAAATATATATGATGCTGATTCTAACAGCATATCTATTTTCTATTGCAGTTAGATATATTTGGGTTGATTGGGCATCGGCATTTCCACAATATATTTATAATGGTGAATTGATGATAAATACCAATGATGGTTATTTGTGGGCAGAGGGTGCTAGAGATATAATAGCTGGATTTCATCAACCAAATGATCTATCTGCAATAAATGAACCAATATCAAAACTTACTGCTTTTATAGTAAATATAACAGGTATTAAATTCGAGAGTGTAATATTGTGGATGAGTGGAATTTTTGGCTCTTTGATAGTGGTACCAACTATGCTTATTGCCAGAGTTTTAAAGCTTGATTATGTAGGTATTGTAGCCGGATTGCTTGTAGGTATTGTATGGAGTTACTACAATAGAACAATGATAGGCTACTATGATACAGATATGCTTACTATTGTACTACCCCTTTTTACTCTGCTTGGGCTTATACTCTCATTTCAGACAAAAAAAGATATATATATACTATTTACAGCCTTTTCCATGTTGCTTTATATATGGTGGTATCCTTCAGCAAAAGCTCTAAACTTGGGTTGGGTTATAATAGCTCTTTTATATACACTTGTATTTGAAAGAAGAGATACACAAAGCTATAAAATAGTACTCTTTTTAATGGTTGCCCAAACACCTATATCTATAGAGCTTAGATCTGTATTGATAGCAATTTTGTATATAGCGTTTCACTACCAACAAGAGATAACATTCAAATACATCAAACACATATTTATATTTTTTACAATTGCATTTATATACTTTGGAGGATTGGAGAGTATTATTAATCCTATAAAAGGTTATATATTTCACCAAAGTGTTATAGAAAACAGCAGTAGTATCAATTTGCACTTTTATGCAATATCCAAAACGGTAAAAGAGGCCAGTAGCATACCGTTTGAACTCTTGGCAAAAAGAATAAGTGGTTCTGAAATTACATTTATACTATCAATTATTGGCTATTTGATGTTTATATTTAGATACAGACTTATGCTTCTTGCTCTACCTATGGTAGGACTTGGATTATTAGCTTATATAGCCGGACTTAGATTTACTGTATATGCAGTACCTGTTATGGCTCTTGGTATTGGATACTTAATAGTATGGTTTGCACAAAGAGTATCTGAATATTTCAAAAATGGTGAACAGGTTGTATTTTATGTGGTTATAATCATTACTACATCTTTTACTCTGATTCCAAATATCATACATATAGTAAACTATAAGGTATCCACAGTATTTAATACTCAAGAGGTTAAAGTTTTGGATAAACTCAAAAATATTGCCAAAAGAGAAGATTATGTATTAACATGGTGGGATTATGGATACCCAATTAGATACTATGCAGATGTAAAAACACTGATTGATGGTGGTAAGCATACAGGAGATGTAAACTATCCTGTAAGTTATGCTCTGTTAAAACCCCAAGAGCAGAGTGCATTAATGGCAAGACTTGCCACAGAATACACAGAAAAGAGTTTTAACAAAGAGAGAAAAGATGAACCGATTATTGCTGATATGATGAGAGATTATAATATTACAGATCCGGCTTTGTTTATTCAAATGGTAAATGAAAATGCCATAACACCACCACCAAAAAGCAGAGACATATACTACTATCTGCCTCTTAGAATGTTTAATATTATGCCAACTGTTGCACTCTTTAGCAGTATTGATCTCTCATCAGGCAATGAAAAAGATGCACCGTTTTTATATGCACTCAGACCAAAGGGGAAGCAAGGAAGCAAACTCATATTTACAAACGGCTTGATATTTGATATAAAAACAGGAGAGTTAAAGACACCTCAAGGTATTCAAAAACTTGGTATATTTGCACTCTCTTCTATTACATCACCAAACAAACCGCCAAAGAGTGAGATTATACAGTATGATCCAAACTCAAATATAGTAATGCTCTTTATGAGAGATTACAACAGAGTATATCTAATGGATAGAGAACTCTTTGACTCCTCTTATGTACAGATGTTCGCTCTTGGCAGATATGACAAGAGTCTCTTTGAACCAGTAGTTATAGATCCTTTGGTTCATATCTATAGACTAAAGAGATAGATTATGAAGATAGGCTTTTTGTCAAATTTGGATGATAATTTATATCTGTTTAGAATGCCTATTATGAAGGCTCTTAGAGATAGAGGGCATAAAGTATATGCCATATCTCCTTCAAACAGATACAAAGAGGAGTTTGAAAAAGAGGGGTTTGAGGTAGTAGAGTACAGTATGCAAAGGGATAGCCTAAATCCACTCAAAGAGTTAATATCCATATACAGTATATACAAAGCCATAAAGCCTCTAAAACTTGATATTTTACAAACATCTACTGTCAAACCAAACATATATGGTACATTTGGTGCAAAATTAGCAAAAGTACCAAAAGTATATAATCTAGTTGAGGGTATGGGATCTTTTTATATAGATGATACACTAAAAACAAAAATAGTCAGATTTGTTATAGAGACTCTCTACAAACAAAGCTCAAAGCTTAGTGATTTGACTATATTTGTAAACAGTGATGATCCAAAATTTATGATACAAAGAGGCTTAATAGAGCAATCAAAGATAAAAGTCATAAAGAGTGTAGGTATTGATACCAAAGAGTACTCTATTGATAATATAGATAAAAAGAAGGTTCAAAAATGGCGAAACAGACTCTCAGCAGATGGCAAACCTGTTGTAATGATGGTAGCTAGAGCTATTTGGCACAAGGGAGTAAGAGAGTTTTATGAAGTAGCCAATAGATTAAAAAACAGAGCCAACTTTGTACTGGTGGGAGCTACAGATAGTGGAAATCCAAGTTGTGCAACAGAAGAGTTTCTAAGAGGTGGTGCAGTAAACTGGATAGGATTTCAAACAGATATGAAGAGTTTGACTGCTGTTTGTGATATATATGTACTCCCAAGTTACCGAGAAGGAGTACCAAGAACACTGCTTGAGGCTGCTTCTATGTCAAAACCTATTGTTACAACCGATACAGTAGGGTGCAAAGAGGTAGTAGATGATGGAGTAAATGGCTTTTTGGTACCAGTAGGTGATACCAATTTGCTGGAAATTAGTATCAAAAAACTACTCAAGAATCCAAAGCTAAGAGAAGAGTTTGGAAAAGCTTCCAGACAAAAAGCTCTAAATGAGTTTGAACTATCCAAAGTAGTAAAACAGTATATGCCACTATATGGAGAGGAGTGATGTACAAAAGATTTTTCAAACCACTTATAGATAGAGTTTTAGCACTACTTCTTATTATACTGTTTTCTCCTGTTATTGCTATTGTAGCTCTACTTATATATATAAAAATGGGACGACCTGTTATCTTTACCCAACCAAGACCAGGAAAGGATGAGAAGATATTTAATATCTACAAATTTAGAACTATGACAGATGAAAGAGATAGTAATGGAGAGTTACTGCCGGATGAAAAGAGACTCAAAGGGGTAGGCAAGGTAATAAGATCATTGAGTCTTGATGAGTTACCTCAACTATTTAATGTCCTAAAGGGTGAAATGAGCTTTGTAGGTCCTAGACCACTACTAATAGATTATTTACCTCTATACAATAAAGAGCAGAGAAAAAGACACCAGGTAACTCCAGGTATTACTGGTTGGGCTCAGGTAAATGGCAGAAACGCTATAAGTTGGCAAGAGAAGTTCAAATATGATATAGAGTATGTCCAAAAACAGTCATTTTTATTTGATATAAAGATATTACTTCTTACAATTAAGAAAGTAATAAAAAAAGAGGGTATTTCACAACAGGGAAATGCTACAATGGAGAAGTTTAATGGAAACAACTAAAAGTGTTCTCTTTTTGTCAAATATGATACTTCAACCTATAAAAAGAGAGTTACCAGAGTATATAAAACCTATATTTGCCGATATAGATTCATTTGTACAGACACTAAACAGTTCTATAGAGAGTGATTATATTGTAATAGTATTTGATACTAGATTTTTTTATGATCTGTATATAGATGAAGAGGCATTTAAACAGATAGACTTTATAAAAGCTTTATTAAAGCAATTTAGGCAAAACAATTCTGCCAAAATTATAATAGGCAATCTTTTTGATAGATTTTTGCCATTTTATACCACCTGTCAAACTTCACAATACCATAAATTGCTTGAGTTAAATATGCAAATAGAGGCACTTAAAGAGGAAATAAGTGATATAGAGATTTGTAATATATTTGCACTTGGTACACAAATGGGATATGATAGACTCTATAACGATAAAAATAGATTTCTTTTTCAATCTCCATTTACAAAAGAGGGTATAAAAGCTCTCTCAAAAGCCATAAGTGATACGATACAAAGGTTTGAGAGTAAAAGAAAAAAGGTTATTGTTTTAGATGCAGATAATACCTTGTGGGGTGGAATAGTAGGTGAAGATGGAGTTGATGGTGTAGCTATAGATGAGAATTATCCCGGAATTGCATACAAAAGATTTCAACTCTATCTAAAGAGTCTCAAAGAGAGTGGCTTGGTACTGGCAATGGTTAGCAAAAACAATCAAAATGATGTCAAAGAACTTTTTGAAAAACGCTCTATGCCACTTGGTATGGAAGATTTTGTAACTACTAGAATAAATTGGCTTCCAAAGAGTCAAAATATCAAAGATATTGCAGATGAATTAAACTTGGGATTGGAGAGTTTCTTGTTTGTAGATGACAATCCATTTGAGATAGAAGAGGTAAAAAATAGACTTGGGATAGATACTTTGCTTTTTGATAAAGCAAATCCTCTAAGTAGTATAGAGGAGTTATCACGCATACAATCTATACATGCAATTATAGTTACGCAAGAGGATAAACTAAAAAGTCAGCAATACAAAAGTGAAAAGGCAAGAAGTGAAGTATTTAAAGACTCAACAGATATAGAAGAGTTTATAAAGAGTCTTAATATTGAGATAGAGTATTGGATAAACAATACT
>JAMOSA010000298.1 GCA_027063325.1 Campylobacteraceae bacterium | reverse complement strand
CATAGACTATATAAAAGATTGTTTGAGCAAAGCAAACCACAGGAGCGTATCTTTAAAAATCTAATAGTTTCAGATACTCGACCTATTAAGACCTATGCTATTATAGGATATTCTTTAAATAAGGAGAGATTTGAAGATGATGAGTTAGGACCTTCTAATAAACTAGAAAGTATCTATACAGGTAGTGAATTTGAGCTTGATATAACACTTAGAGATTATCAAGTAGAAAAAGAGATAGACTTTGAGTATCTAAAAAAGAGTTGTAACAATCACTATCTACCTATTTTTCAACAACTTTTTAAACCAAATACTATTTTTAGAGGGAAAAAGACAGAAGAGTGGACAAATGAGTACTTTAGTGATGCCTTTTATGAAAAATATAAAAATTTTCAGCTCAAACCCAATCAGTTTTTATTGCGTATAGGTAAACATAGTGGAGCTAGAGCTGTAACGATTGATGGAATGAGAGAGATTAGAGTCAAAGAGAGTGGAGGAGGACCTAGACGAAAACCCAATAGATGGGTAACACTAGAGCAAGAGACGACTACTTGGATGTTTGGAGCTAGTGAGAGAGCTACACAAAATCTCACTCCTTTTGGGTGGGTGATTTGTGAGATAATCTGATTATATCAATTTTTATATGAGTACGATATGA
Source organism: Campylobacteraceae bacterium (assembly GCA_027063325.1). GTDB lineage: Bacteria > Campylobacterota > Campylobacteria > Campylobacterales > Sulfurovaceae > Nitratifractor. The sequence goes on along the minus strand of JAMOSA010000298.1, from coordinate 4,799 downwards.
ATCTGAAAGCTATCAAAAAGAGATTGCTAAACAAAGAGAGAGCTTTAAAGCAAATAAGGGTTATTTATTCGCATCTGGTATCAATGAGTGATGAGGAGTTGATGGAGTATTTGGATATCAAAGATGATAAAGAGCTTTTTGAATATATAAAAGATCTCTTTATATCCAAAGAGCCTAATAAAAAGAGTCTAATAAAAAAATGTAGATATACAGATAACAGTGGCAGAGCAAAAAATCTATATAGTAGTGAAAGAGAGGCTAAAAGAGTAGCAGAGTATATATATAATACACAAAAGATACTGCTAAAAATATATCCGTGTCCGGATGTGTATGGTTGGCATCTAAGCAAGATTTGATCTGCAAAAACAATTAAACTCTTTGGTAATTGACACTATTTTTCTAGTGGCTCTACTATAATCTATCAAAGTTTATTACATAAGAGAGGAAAAAGTTTATGCAAAAGACAGTTATAATAAACAGAGGTATTCCAGCTAGTGGTAAATCATCTTTTGCCAAAGAGATAGTATCAAAATTATCTCAAAAGGGGCTTAGTGCTATATCCTGTTCTACCGATGATTATTTTATGGTAGATGGTGTATATAGATTTGATGCAGAGAGACTCAGAGAGTATCATCTAAAAAATCAAAATAGATTCAAACAAGCACTAAAAGAGGATTTTGATGTAGTTATATGTGATAATACCAATATAGAGCCTTGGGAAGCAAGACCATACTATGATATGGCAAAAGAGTTTGAATATAATGTAATATTAATGGATTTTGGAAGCAGAGATATACAATCACACATCAAAGCCCAAAGCAATGAAGATTACAAACATAATATACCAGAAGATACTCTAATAAATATGCAAGATAGATACTATACATACAAAGAGCTGACAGATAAAAACTCCTATCCTACTACTACAAGACACCCAAAGCGAACATATAATGAAGATACCCAAAGGGTAGAAAGTTTGGATGAACAATCTGAACCATTCTATTATGATGATTTGATCAAAATAGATCCTTTTATATATCATCAAATAAAAAAGATAATAGGTAACTTGGTATTCAAAAAGATTAGAGATTACTCATATGATGAAATCAAACTTATACCCAGGCACTACAAAGAGATAATGAAAGAGTTTCACAAAAGAGCAGATAAAACTTTGACAGCTTATGACTTGGAAGATATTTTGGGCAAAAGTCCAAAACAGATAAAAAGATATATAGATGATCTAAAAGAGGAGTTTCATAATATAATAGAGATACATAAAGGTAAAAAAAAGGCTTATAGACTTGTAGATGATTTTGATATATTTATCAAAGCTTTTGATGATAATGATAATTTGGAATATCTGTTTTATGAAATAGAAGAGGATAAAGACAGTAGAACTGTTATAAACAAACTTAAGCTTAATCCAGACAGCGATATATATATGTTTAAAAATTCGATTTTTGAATATATAGACAATAAAGACAACTTCAAAAAACTAAAAGATGCAATAAAAAATAATCTATATAAAGATATTGAATTTATAGATAAAGATGAAGTATATAGAGAAGTCAAGCCTGTAAAATTGGTTTTTACAGATAATAATTGGTATTTGGCTTATGTAAAAGATAATATATTGGAGTTGGGTAGGGTATCTTTTATAAAGAGTGTAAGAAATAGCTACAAAAACAGTTATCAACCAAGCTCTGTAAAAGAACATTTAAAACTTCTAAACAAAAGACTTCAAAACTCTATGACACTTTTTGATATAGAACCAAAAGTAGCTACTCTAAAGGCAAAACCAAATATAGCCAGATATTTCAAACCTGGTATGAAGAAGTTTTTATCATCTCAAGAGTTTATAAAAGAGCTTGAAGATGGAAGTGTGATATTTAGTGTGAAATATACCCAAGAGTTGGAGATATTGCCATTTGTACAAAAGTGGTTGCCAGATCTAATAATCCTGGAGCCAAAAGAGTTGATAGATACATATATAAACAAATTAAAACAAGGAGTAAACAACCATTTGAATTAGTAAAACAATTTTATGTATAAAAGGCACAGAGGCTAATAGATATTCGTAACAAAAAGGAGAAGTAATGAAAAAGAGAAAAGCTGTTATTACAATTTTGGGAATACAAGGTGGTTTTGTTTCAAATGGAGAAGCTAAAATACCAAATCCGGAACATTGTGCAAAGTATTATTTTGAAGATGATAAAGAAGATAATAAAAAAGAGTATTTTAATACTTTACCACTGTTAATTGAAAAATACAGTAATGAATATGAAATAGCACCTATATATACTACAGATTCAAAAATCTTTAATGAAAAAATTTTAAATGAATTATACCCTACATTAGTATCAAAAATTTCTTATGAAAATAAATACAAAATAGAGAATGAAAAGAATTTTGAAGATGTATTTAAATTATTTAATAGTGCATTGGAAGAGTTTGATGAAATTATTATTGATGTGACGCATGGTTTTAGGCATCTACCTCTGTTGATGCTAATTGATTTGATGATAGTTAACTTTAAGGATACATCAAAAATAGAAAAGATTCTTTTTGCCAAAGAGGAGATCAAGCATATACCAAAACAACAAGGTTTATATGAGATTATAGACTTGAAAAATTATTTAGAGTTAGCCAATATATCTTTTATATTAACTACATTCAATAAAAACTATACTGTAGCTAATCATATAAAATCAGAAAAATATAAAAGTCTAATTGAAGCATTAAATGATTTCTCCAATGACATTATGGCTATTAACCTAAATAATCTTTTTAAGCAAAGTTCGAAAAAGTTAATTAAGGAGTTGAATAGATTGAATGATATATCAATCAAATCAATGGCTCAAGAACTCAAAAATGATATAGAGACAAATTTTACTCTAATAGAAGGTGAAAAAAGATATGAAATCTACTTGAGATTATCTGAGGATTTGTATAGTAAAAATTACATGTTATTATCTTTGTCTCTTTTATATGAGAGTAGTAGAATGTATATCAAAACGACAATAAAAAAAGAGCATAAAAAGATAGTAGAAGATATTGAAGAGTATTTTCATGAAGATTGGTATAAAGTGGGTGACTTTTTCAAAAATTTATCTTGGAAACCTTATGAAAGATTAAATGATAAAGAAAAAAATATCATTACAAGACAAGCATATGATAGGTTAGGAAAATCATATCCAAAGAGATTAAAAGAGAAAATCAAATTCAAAGGTGTACCTAATCTAACAAGAGAATCAACTATTATAGAACATATTGCAAATACAAGAAATAATCTATCTCATGCCAACTCTAAAGGTAATTTTGCAGATATTAAACAAAGTGTTCATGAGTTAATAAAAAAGTACAAAGAGATTATCAACAAATAGTATAAATTTATATATAAGGTGCATTTACTATGCACCACTTCTATTTTCTTCTTAAACAAAATCCAATTGACACTATTTGACCAATAAAAGCTCTATACTTTTTATATACAAATAATATACAAAAAAGGAGTAGTTGATGAAGCATAGAAATTTACACAAGTTAGCTATTATCAAAGGTGAAGCCAGAGGATACAGTAGTGCTATACTATCCAAAAAAAGATATAACCGCAAAATCAAACATCCAAAGCAAGAGTATGCAAAAGCACTTCATAATAGCATATGATATATCAGATGCCAAAAGAGTATCCAAGATAGGTAAATTAGTAGAAAAGTATGCCATGAGGATACAGTTATCTATATATCTGTATGAACAGGTAACACAAAATGAATTGATGATACTGATAGAAAACATAGTAAGTCTGATGGATGAAAATGAAGATGATTTACGAATATACAGAGTAAAAAACAGAGGTATATCTATAGGCAAAGCAATAGATCTGGATAATACAACAATTATAAAGTAGGAGTATATTAATGTATAGTATATATGATAAAATCGATAGATTATATAGTGATACAGCCAAAGAGGAGAAGCCACAATGGGTAGATGAATTACAAAATGAACTACAAGAGATAAAGACTTTGTTACAAAAATTGACAAAAGATACTATAAAACCGAAACCAAAAAGAGTAAAAGATAGAAAATATTATAAATATGTACAGGTTCTAAGAGAAAAAATGAGAGCCGATGTAGATAAAGGTATATATCCGGAATTGAACTATAACGGTAAAAGAGTAGGTGTAAATTTTGGAGGGTTATTATATGACAAGAGTACCTCAGAGATAATACCAAGAGTAGAAACATTTGAAATTTATGATTATTTTTATGAAAAAAGAGAAAATTTAGATGATTTTATAAAAATAGATTAATAATACATCAGATACAACACACTAATTGAGATTAAAAAGTATCTCAGTTTTGCTTAAGAGATAAAATATTGTTTAATCCAAACTGAAAGTCCAATAAAATGGAGCTTTTAAAGTTTGTGTACTTTGACTTATCACTGTTTTTTGGCTCTTAAGTTTCATCCAAGATACAAACCTACCATTTTATGGAGTGTTTAGCCATTACAGACTGACCAGATTTTAAGGTGGAGGAGAAGCGTCAAGCAAAAGCAAACTGCTTTGCTTTTGTAGCTTCGCACGGCGGGGCGTATATGCACTTGTGCATAGCCAACGCCAAAGGAATGTTGGAGTTCATCTAAGAAACAATACTAAAAGTGAGGCAAAAGCCTCACCAAGACAATTAAACTCCCAACCCATACTTTACGCTAAAATATATATATGCAAAAAGATATAACAACAAAAGAGATAATCCAAAGTATCACGAAAGATATAGCTAAATATATACTCCAT
>JAMOSA010000297.1 GCA_027063325.1 Campylobacteraceae bacterium | reverse complement strand
CTTATAGATAAGATTCTTTTACGAAAGAGGGCTATTATAGAGACTGTTAATGATGAGCTTAAGAATATTTATAATCTTGAGCATACCAGACACAGGAGTCCTATCAATGCTATGGTTAATTGGTTAGGTGCTTTAATTGCTTATACTTACAGGCAAAAGAAGCTTTCACTCAAGATTAATTCTTTTGAGGGGGAGGTATTAGTGGCTTAAGCGAGACTCAGGTTAATTAGCATCTATAATATATTGAATTTATATTATCTATTTAATGGAGGCAAATAAGCTTGGAAGTATCTCTTTTGAATAGTTTTTCAATAAGCAATTAAGATTGCTTATTGAAATAAGTTAGTTTGATTTAAATTAGTGCAGAATTATCTGTTTCTTAGTATTGCTAGAGCTAATGAACCACCACTTATATTTGGTTTGTTTTCTGCTTGTGAGAGTATTTCACTATTTATCAACTCTTTTGTATCTGTTGCACTCTGTGCCACTTTGTTTTTATCTATTTGATTTGAAGCAACTTTTGTATTTGCTATAACACCTGCTACTTTGTCAAAATATCTTTTTATAGCTTTTCTGTGTCTTTTAGATGCGTATATATATGGTGTTACACCTTTTGCATCGGGTATATGCATTTTTGCTCCATGATCTAGCAGAGTTTTTACCAAAGTAAGAGAGTTTTTTCTGATAGCTTCATTTAGAGCAAGTCTTCCTCTTTTGTCTTTCATATTTACATCAACACCAGAAGCAAGGAGTGATTTTACTCTGCGTATATCTCTTCTAGCTACTGCTCTTGTTAGTTTGTTTATTATAGATTTTGTATTTATAGCAACTCTGTTTTTTGATTTGCTCTTTTGTATTTTGGTTTTTGAAGTTATTTTTGTTTTTATTGCCTGTTTTGCTTTTGCTGTTTTGATTGTAGTTGCAGATTTTTTATACTTCCTTTGAACATCTGCAACTCTTATAGGTTTTCCTTTTGGCTTATAGTATTTTGTTACTGTCAAAATATTTGGTTGATGTGATGTATAGTGATCTATTGTCTCAAATTTCCAACCATTTGTTTTCATAATTTGAATGAATTTTTTGAGTTGTGTGATACTGTATTTGTCACGAAACATAAAATCATGAGCAAGAAGTACCACTTTGTGTTTTTTGGTTGTTTTACCTCTTTTATAAATTTTCTCTACTCTTTTGGCAAGAGATTCAGCTTTGGCTATCTTTTTACCTTTACTTCCATAGTGCCACTCTACATCCCAACCATATATATAAAAGCCCTCTTTTGCCAAAGTATCATATTTTGGTTTCTCTATAACTCTTCTTTTTTTACTAAGTCCATAATCATCTTTTTTTATATTGGGAAGTCTCCATACATTTCTACCTGCAAGTCGTAGATATTTTCTACCACCTACCATAATTTGACCATGCTCTATATCACTCATTACTCTATAAGTTGAACTATAAAATTTACTGTATTTGCCATTTGCATGGTTATATGTATGATTTGCTACCATCAAATTTGGCATAGAGAGTTCTTTGTAAAATAGTTTTTTATTGTATTTTATCTGAGAGCCTACACAAAACATAGTTGCTTTTACATTCTCTTCTTGCAAAACTTTTAATACATTTTTGGTTCCTCTTAGAGGACCGTCATCAAAGGTTATATATATATACTTTTGTGTTGTATGTACAGATTTATTGGGTTTGGTAATATTTTTGGTATTTTGGGTATTGTGTGTCTGGAGGTTTTCATTATGTATCTCTGCATCACTTATAATTTTTGGTTTTTCGGAATTTACCTCTTCATCCTTGAGTATAGACAAGATTGAGAGAGTATTTTCACTCTCTGTAGATGAGTTTATAATTTTAAATTTGTTATCTTTTGATTTTGTTGTATCTGCCAAAGCTACATAGAGCCTGTCAGCCTGTTGTATAGCCTTTAGAGTCTCTTCATTTGTAAGTATATCGGCCATACCAGATTGACCAAAACCAATAAGCAGTGAATATATTATATATTTACCTTTTGAAAAAAACATTTTTAATACCCTCACACCAATTTTATATTTTACAATATTTTAAGCTTTAAAATATATAACTACTTTATCCTTAGGATAATGTAGTTATCTTTGCAAAATTATACCCTATAAGATGATGAAATATAAAACTATATGAGCATATATAAGAGTTACCATTTTATGGAATATATTCAAAAATATTTTTCTTCTATTTTATAATATAGAGTATTTAAACTTAAAGTTTGTTACAAATTTTTTACATAAACAAAAATTTTCACACTCAAAAGTAGTTATTCACCCAAAGGAGTGAATAGTGAAGTATATAGTTTTATTATACTGTTTTTATAAATATCATTTATTAAGCCATTTTTGTAAATCTTCACTTAGATGTTGGGCATTACTGCTTCTGATATATATGCTGTTTCCATCTTTTAGAAATATTTTGACAAGAGGTTTCCAGAATCTAAATGAATTACCAAAAATCTGACTCCATTTAGCCATACTTCTTGGTTCAATTGATATTGAATCTATACTGCTTCTTGGCAGATAGAAGGCTCTGTTGCCTGTAAATATAATACCATCTTCAATCACATCCATAACAGCATAGTATCTCCAAAAGAGTCTATATATAAAGAAAAATAGAATAATAAATATAATAATATCTAATACATATAGAAGGTATGAGTATGGCATATCTATGGTATATAGATAGTTTACATCTCTTATTATGTATCTAAAGATAATGTATTTAATCCACTCAAAGAGTTCTACTGTAATTATATAGGTGATTACAAGATACAAAAATCCCATCAATCTACTGCTTATACGCCTTTGGAAAAGTATATCTCTTTTGGTATATTGTATATTGTATTTTTTGAAGTCATATTTGTATATATTTAGATATATCAATATAAAAATTATTATAAATACTATGGATATAACCAATAAATCCATAGAGAAAAAGTAGTAGTCTCTATAGAGTACCTTATATCTGTTTTGCGGTTTAAAGACAGAGGTTATTGTATCTTGATAAATTTGTGGTGTAATGGTTTGAAATATCTGAAATGGTCTTTTGGTAGAGTTTAACTCCTCTTGTATAAATTGAACAGTATCAATTAGGCTCATCAGTGTGTCACTGTCATGTTCTACTGCTTCAAATTTTTGTTTTTGATATGATGATATAGCCTCTTTTATGACTTGATTATCCATCTTTTGTATATCTTTTGCAATTTGTTCTTCTACCTTTTTGAGATTGTTTGCAAAATCCTTGTGTAAGCCATCAAACCGTACAGATGCCACCCCTGCATGTCTGTTGAAAAATTGATACTCACTTACTGTATAACTCTTGCCGTCTTTGTTTCTGAGTACTCTTTGGAGTCTTTGAGCCAAATTTGTGGTGAAATTTTTTTAATTAAATTAGCAATATTCCATATAGCTATTGCCATTTTGTTTGGCTCTTTTATCTCACTTTGTAATGCTCCTCTTTCTGCTTCCAAATCAACTTTTGTTATATTTTTGTCAAAAAGCATCTTTGCAAAACTTTTTACAAGCAGTATAGATTTGTTTGAATCTATTGTAGCTGTATAGTATGTCTCAAATCTATTGGTTTGTCCATTTACATATGTAGCTCCTTTAGCTGTAAGATAATCAAGATAATCTCTGTGTGGTACTCTAGCATCTCTGAATATCAAGTGTTCAACAAGATGTGAAATTCCAAAGTTATTATCATTTTCATCTCCATAGCCAACACCTACACTTATCAAAATAGAGGTTTTTTCTGCATGGTTATCAGGAAGCATATATACCTGGAAACCATTTTTTAATTTGAAGTACTCTATATTTTTAAACGGATCATTTGCAAGAAGTATAAAAGCAGTGATACAAAGTACTACCATATATCTATATATCAATAATATATCCCTTTTAAAATTAATTAGTCATATTTAAATTATAGTAACTCTGTTACTATTTATGGATACTCTATATAATATTGTGTTTTTGGTTTATGATTTTTTGTCCCATTTGGTAGCATATATACTCTTTGGATTTAAAATTGATAGGGATTAATAGTATAATGGTATTAATTGGAATATAATTGAGAGTCTTGTTTGTCTGATGTGTGTATCTATTGTGTTTTGCAGCCTTTTATTGACTGCAAAACTGTGTTTGATGAGTGTTGTAGCAGGTATCAGATTTTGCATAATGGCTTATGCTAGGGGATATTATGACTAATACCTGCTTGAGGTTATGCATACACTAAAAAAATATCACTCATTCAGATGACATCTATTGCCAAATGTCAAATAAATTATAATGAATAATTGTTACTCTTTTGTTAGCACTTAAAATATAACTCTTTTTATAACACTCCATAACATTCCAAAAGCAAAAAAACTCAATATAAAAGCACTTATAGTACTAAAAGCAGTTATTATATTTTGCGAAAATATGTGTCTGGTTTTGTAAATAATCAGTGGCATTATGGTTATCCATATTACAATAGCACTAAAAAGTCCAAATATTGTATATATTGGTTGTAACTCTTTTGTAGCTATATAACTGGATACACTAAGCCAAAATATAACTGTATATGGATTTAAAAGAGTCAGTGAGTACCCTTTGAGCCAATTTTTAAAGATAGAGAATTTTGTTTGTGACTTGATCTTGATGGGGTTATTTCTATTTTTGTATATCAGGTATGAAAGATAGAACATAAACAGAGATCCAAACAAAGACATAAGAGTAGTTACTGTACTGTTTTGTATGAAGTGAAACAAGCCATAGAGTATAAGTAGCAGATATGTAATATCAGCACTCATTGCACCACTGCCTATTGCAACAGATGGTGCATAACTTCTGACTGCACTGCTCATAATAAGTACATTTATAGGTCCAAGCGGTACGGCAGCTCCAAGACCTAGTAAAAAACCCTCTATAAATGATTGTGTCTCTATTACAAAAATATCTTTTATCTTCTTTGGATCTCTTTTGTATTTGTTTTTGTCTGTAAATAGTCACTGATTTGAATTAGTGAAAATGTTACTAAAAATATCATAAATCCTGGAAACAGGCTAACCCACCATGCTATCTCCATAACAGATTTTCCACTGCTTAGTATGCTTCCCCAACTCATTTGTGGTGGAGTTATTCCAAGACCAAGATAACTCAATCCGCTCTCAGCCAGTATGGCACCACTTACTCCAAATGTAAAACTTACAAATACCAAGGGTGCAAGCAGTGGTAGAAAATATTTGAATATTACCACTTTGGTAGGTACTTTTGCAATCTTTAGTACCTTTATAAATGGCTGGTTTGCTATGCGGTAACTCTCAGAACGAAGTAGTCTGGCTGTACCCATCCACCCTGTAATTGATATTACAATAATAAGTATAAGAGAAGATGCCGGTATATAGCTAACTAGTGTAAGGAGTAGGAAAAATGTAGGAAAT
>JAMOSA010000296.1 GCA_027063325.1 Campylobacteraceae bacterium | reverse complement strand
GAATATCAAACCCTCCGGTGCATTACCAACTGTTGAACACTTTAGTATTGATCCTATGAATATAGTGCATATTATAGGCAAAGCAGGAGCAACAATCAGAGATATTATTGACAGATTTGAAGTAGCCATAGATTTAAACAGAGATGATGGAAGTGTCAAAATTGTAGGTCATGACAAAGAGAAAGTGATTGCTGCAAAAGAGCATATACACAAAATCGCTTCAAGCAATGGAAAAATAAGCTATGATGTAGGCAAAGTATATAAGGGCAAAGTCAAAAAGATAATGGATTACGGTATGTTTGTAGAGATGCCAGGAGGTATTGATGCTTTGCTTCATATATCCAAAGTATCAAAGCAAAGAACCCAAAATCTAAGAGATCTATACAAAGAGGGTGACAAGATAGATGTAGTGGTACTTGAGCAAAAGGGACACAAGATAGAACTAGCTACAAAAGAGTATCTGGATTAAACTATTTAAAATGGAACTGTTGTGATAAATAAAAAGAGAATACTTGTAACCGGAGGAGCCGGTTTTATCGGAAGCCACCTGTGTAAGAGATTGTTAGATGAAGGCAATGAAGTGATTGCACTTGACAACTTCTTTACAGGCTCAAAAGATAATATAATAGATTTGTTGGCTAATCCCTATTTTGAGATAATCAGACATGATATACAGCAACCTATACTATTAGAAGTAGATGAGATATACAATCTTGCTTGTCCTGCTTCTCCACTTAATAACTGAAATTATGTAAGTTTCAGCTATATAAATCAGATTCACCATACCTATCTTTACTCTTTTTGACTATAATCTATTTTCCGTTTGTATCAGGAGGTGTATTTGGGTACAGCCGTTTTAGAATACCTGTACTACCCTATATTGATATATTGGCAGGGTATGGAATATACTGCCATACAAAGTTGAAATATTACAAAAATTTAACATAATATTTGTATAAGTTATATTTATAATAATAAAAAATAATAAATTCTTGATGGATGTTGGTAAAAAATTTAAAATTTAGTAGTACAATATACCTCATTAAGAGCAGGAGAGTATTTGTGCGTATATTAGGTTACTTTTTGGTAATTACACCCTTGTTATTGATATCTGTACTGCTGTGGCACTACTTTGGATTTGATTACAATAAAAGATACAGTGATATAAATAATATTGTATCTTTGACAAAATTGAACACTCTAAGTTACAAAGTTACCTGGTATGAACCAAGAATCAGAAGATTTGAGAGTAATATCTATACACCATATCCAGAGTTACCCTCAGCTGAGAAATTAAATTACATATATGGAGATATGTATGCAAAATAGACTCTTTTTAAACTATCTGCTAATATCACTGCTAAAAGAGAGAAGCCGACATATAGGAGTAGTACTACTCTCACTCTTGCTTATTTTTCTACTCTCTTCTGTTTTGTTTATATCAACATCAATACAGACAACAATACAGAATGCAATAAAAAGTGAACCCGATTTTGTCATACAAAGAGTAAAGGGTGGCTTGATGGTACCTCTGCCTTTGAGTTGGATTGATGATATAGAAGATATTAGAGGCATAAGTACTATTCAGCCAAGAGTATGGGGCAGATATACAACTGCTTCAAGTGAACCTGAAACAATGCTTATAGTAGGTATAGATCCTCTCGATCCACAAAGCAACAGAGCATTTTCCAAAATTATGAATCAAACAGATATAAAATCATTTTTAGATGGAAACAATATGATAGTAGGCAGTGATATTGCAAAATGGATGGATATGCACTATGCCAAAAAAAGTTACAGGTTTCTATCTTTGGGTGGAGAGTTTATCAGTGTCAACAGATTTGCCACACTCCCTAAAAGCAGTAATCTAATATCCGGTGATATGGTGATAGTACCTCTTGAACTGGCTCAAAAAATACTAAATTATGATACCCAAAATGTAACTGATATTATTTTGAATGTTCCAAATCATGCAGAATGGAGTAATCTAAAGAGTAAACTCGAAGAGTTACACTATGATATAAGAGTAGTCAGCAAACAAGATAGTATAAAAGCCTACAAACAGATGTTTGACTATAAGGGCGGATTCTTTTTGGCTCTGTTTATGATAGTACTTTTGGCATTTGCAATGATTTTGTATCAAAGATATACACAGGTACTCTCAACAGAAAAAAAGCAGATAGGAATACTTCGTGCATTGGGGTGGAGTGTTCAGGATGTATTAAGACTCAAAATGTATGAGACTGTAATTGTTATAATATTTTCTTATATTTTAGCTGTTACACTGGCATACATATATGTATTTATCGCACACGCTCCACTGCTTCAGCAGATATTTTTGGGTACAGATGGCTACAGTGGCAATACAGAGTGGATACCGGTTATAAATCTGCCCACTCTAATGAGCATACTGTTGCTTTATGCTGTACCTTACTTTAGTGCAGTAATAATTCCTGTATGGCGTATAGCTGTAACAGATCCCAAGGAGGCTATGCTGTGAATATTATAGAACTTGAAAAGATCAACAAAGAGTACTATACCAAAGATGGAAGCTTTACAGCATTAAAAGATATAACCTTTTGCATACAAGAAGGAGAGTGCGTAATACTAAGAGGTATAAGCGGCAGTGGAAAGACAACACTTCTTAGTATATTGGCAGGATTGGACAGACCAACCAGTGGCAAAATTACAGTTGATGGAGAAGATATAGCAAAACTTCCAGATATTCACCTCTCTCACTTTAGAGGACACCATATAGGAATGGTATTTCAACACTATAACCTACTGGAGCATTTGAGTGTAACAGAAAATATAATTACTCCGTTAATACCTATGAAAATTACACCACAAGAAGCTTACAAAAGAGCAAAAGAAAAAATGGAGATAGCCAATATATCACACAAAGCAGATATGGATACCAACAGACTCTCAGGTGGAGAAAAACAAAGAGTAGCAATAGCCAGAGCCTTGATAGCAGATCCAAAAATAATACTGTGTGATGAACCTACAGCAAACCTTGATAGAGCAAATGCAAAGAGATTTACAGATATTATAAAAAAGCTTATTGATATAGGAAAAACGGTAGTCATAGCCACTCACGATCCTCTATTTTGGGAGAGTGATTTGGATATTAGAATTATAGATATAGAAGATGCCAAAATAGTAGCAGATTCAAAGGTTGAAGTATAATGAATACCATTTTGCTAAACAGAGGTGTAATAGTATATCTCTCAAGTGAAATTGTACTGTGGGGAATATTTGCCATTGCTTTTGTTGTTATGATATCAATCCTCTATGGCTGGGATTTTGACAAATATACCCAAAAGCAGTACATATTACAAAAAAGAGCATGGCTTACTGTTACAATACTCTCTTTTGTTTCAATATTTAAGTTTTTATTGCTTCCATATTTTGTATATACAATTGACACTCTAAAAGATATAGTACCAGGTGCTATGTGTGCAGCTGGAGTTATAAGTGCAAATAGTTACGGATTGAAACTACTTTTGTTAAAGATACTCATACTCTTTGGTTTTACACTATGGATAATTCTAAATAGATATGATCTAAATGCTAAAAACTACCCTCTCTTTAAGATAAAATCATGGTTTTTTATATTACTGTTTGTAGCTTTGACAGTTGAATTATGGTTAGATATTAAGTATTTTTTGCATATAGATATAAATATACCTGTTAGTTGCTGTTCTGCTCTGTTTGGTCAGTTGGAGGGGGCAAACCCTTTGCCTTTTGGTTTAAATACCAATACAATGCTTTTGCTTTTTTATATACTCTATATGCTATCAATGCTTCTGCTTTTTAGCAGTGAAGCCTGGTTGATATTGATTGTTATACCTCTTTTTGGAGTAATATCATACTATAGTGTAGTTTACTTTTTTGGTACATATATATATGAACTTCCTACACACAAATGTCCATTTTGTATGCTTCAAAAGGATTATTACTATATAGGATATCTTATTTGGTCCTCTCTTTTTGGAGCTGTTTATCTATCCCTAAGCGGAGCAATACTACAGTTACTTACCAAAAGTAATTCAAAAAATCTATATCAATGGAGTATGAAACTGTTTACACTATTTGTAGCAGTATGCTCTTTGTACATTATAACTTATTATATCAGGAGTGGTGTTTTATTATGAAAAAGCTTATACCAATAGTTACAACCATACTCTTTATTGCAGTAATTGCAGTAATTTTTATATCAATGGCAAAAGAGGAGCAACCAGTAACAGTAGTCAAAGGCAACAAAGAGGCAAAACCTCTACCTATTAAACTGAATGCAACAAATGATACACAATGTAAGATGTTGATAAAAAGAGTTGAAAATAGTGCCGAAGCTGTAGCACCAGATGGGAGAACCTGGTTTTTTGATGATCCTGGATGTATGGTACTTTGGCTGGAAAATAAAAGATTCAAAGACAAAGCAAAACTTTGGGTATATACAATAGATACAAACAGATGGGTAGATGCAAAGAGGGCATATTATGGAGTAACAGATGCTACAGCAATGCATTATGGATTTGGAGCCAGAGAAAAAGAGTGTAAAGAGTGTATAGATTTTGAAGAGATGAGACGCAGAATGCTAACAGGAGAGAATTTGACAAATCCAAAAATCAGAAAAAAGCTCTTGGGTATATAAGATGGGAAGCATAGATATATTTGCTATTGTTTTAGCAGCATTTTTAGGCTCTTTTGGTCACTGCTTGGGTATGTGTGGAGGTATAGTTATAGCTTACTCTTCAGCTAAAATAGATAAAAACTGGAATAAAAAATATGAAGTAGTAGCCCACCTACTCTACTCATTTGGCAGAATTACTACATATATAACCCTTGGTGCAATATTTGGAGCTATTGGAGGAGTTGCTAAATTTAATGGATATGCTACAGGTATATTGACAATAATAGCAGGTCTTTTTATGATTTTGGCAGGTCTTTCACTAATTGGAAAGATAGAGTTTTTAACCAAACTCGAACACTCACTCTCAAGAAGCAGTTGGTACAAAGATACTTTCCGCTCTATTTTAAGAGGTAAATCTCTATATAGCTTCTATCTGCTTGGACTCTTAAACGGTCTGCTACCTTGTGGTTTGGTTTACTTTTTTGCAGTTGATGCAGCAAGTACAGGTTCACCGCTGTGGGGTGCATTTGTGATGTTTGTTTTTGGAGTCAGTACAATTCCTGCAATGCTTGGACTTGGACTCTTTACAAGTATATTTACAAAAAGTTCACTCAGAAAAGTTATGCTGAATTTAGCAGCTGTTGTAGTAACACTCTATGGTGCATATACAATATACAGAGGATATGATTTTATAAAGACACCCAATAAGTCTCTTTTGAACTGTTGTGAGGGTAAAGAGGATATTGCAAAACCTAATAGCAATATAACTCCACTGCCACAATTTAAACCCATAAATGCTTTGTAAAGTGTGTAGAAATAGAGTCAATCTATTTAAAGATGGAAATATATAAAGTATTTGGAGGTGAAATTTATCAAAGTTTTGATATACTTATTTGCATAATTC
>JAMOSA010000295.1 GCA_027063325.1 Campylobacteraceae bacterium | reverse complement strand
ATACACCAAAAGGAAAAGCAGCAGAGTTTTTTGAAAAGAGATTGGAAGAGCTTAGCAAAGGTCGTATAGATGTGCAAGTATATCCAAACTCACAGCTCTACAAAGATAATGCAGTACTTAAAGCTTTGAAATTAAATTCAGTCCAGATGGCATGTCCATCTTTTTCTAAGTTTGGCAAGATAGTTCCACAACTTGCACTGTTTGATTTGCCATTTTTATTTAAAGATATAGATCATCTTCACAGAGTTCAAGACAGTGATGTGGGTCAAAAGCTCAAAGATATGGTAACAGCCAAAGGGTTTGTGGCACTCGATTTTTGGGATAATGCATTCAAACAGATGACAAGTTCCCAAAAAGCTTTGATTCACCCAAGTGATGCAAAGGGGCAGAAATTTCGTATTATGAGTTCAAAGGTGCTTGAAGAGCAATTTAAAGCAGTTGGAGCTATTCCTCAGGTTATGCCATTTTCTGAAGTCTATTCAGCCTTACAGCAGGGTGTTATAGATGGTCAGGAGAATACAAACTCAAATATCTATACAAAAAAGTTTTATGAAGTACAAAAGTATATGAGTATCACAAACCACGGATATTTGGGATATTTGGTAGTAATGAGCAAGAAGTTTTGGAATAGTCTGCCTGATGATTTGAAAGCTAATGTGAAACAGGCTATGAAAGAGGCAACTGCAAAAGAGAGAGAGTATGCAATAGAACTTGACAAGAGTCAATTTGCAAAGATAGAAGAGTATGCCAAAAAGAGTGGAAAACTTCAAATTACAAAACTCTCTCCAGAACAGATTGGAGAGTGGAAAAAGGCTATGGAGGTTATCTATCCCAAATTTTATGATCCAAAACTTATTGGCAAAGATTTGATTGAGGGTGCAAAAAATACAAAATAGATTATAAAATAGTGTAGAGGCTCTCTGCACTATTTGTGCAAGAGGGGTATTTAAATGCAGTTGTTATCGAAGTTTTTTGGAGTTATTGGTGCAGTTATTGGGTTTATCAACAAAACTATAGCCTCTATTGGAATAGCAGGAGGTGTAGCTCTTGCATTTTATAATGTAGTAGCACGATATATATTTGGTACATCTCTTACATGGGCTGGTGAATTGACTATATATCTGTTTTTGTGGAGTGCTTTTTTTGGAGCAGCTTACTGTTTCAAGCAGGATGCTCATATATCAATATCTATACTCTTGGAGAGAGTTCCTCCAAAGGTATCAAAAGTACTTATGCTACTTTCTCATACTATAACATTTATATTCTTGAGTGCAGTTAGTTGGTATGGGTATGAGTATTTGGAGCTAGTAATAGAACTTGAAGAGCGTTCCATTGATTTAGATATACCTATGTGGATACCATATCTTGTAATTCCTGTATCATTTGGATTTGGTGCATACAGAGTGGCTGAAAAGATAGTAGAGATTATCAAGACCCCAGCTGATGAAGTTGTACAAAGAAGTGAAGCTGAGATGATTATAAATGAGATGCAATCCAGTGCCACAGAGAATATACTAGAAGAGGTGCATAAAAAGACAGGGGGAATGTTATGAGTATAGCTGTTTTATTTGGAATGTTTGCATTTTTACTGATTATTGGTACACCAATAGCAGTAGCTTTGGGTGCCTCTACATTCTTTACTCTTGTTACTTTTACTCATATATCCCCTATTGAAGTATCATCTATGATATTTGAAAAGGTTGAAGCATACTCACTTATGGCTATACCCATGTTTATTCTGGCTGGAAGTCTACTCTCAAAGGGTTCAAGTGCCAATCGTATTATTGAGTTTGCTAAATCTGTAGTAGGACATCTGCCTGGCGGTCTTCCAATGGCTGCTATATTTGCCAGTATCATATTTGCAGCAGTCAGTGGCAGTTCTCCTGCTACTGTTGTAGCAATTGGTTCTATAATGTTTGTAGCTATTGAAAAAGCGGGTTACCCCAAAAGATATGCTATAGGTACAGTAGCAACTGCTGGAAGCTTGGGTATTTTGATACCTCCATCTATTGTAATGATTGTATATGGAGTAACAGCTGAACAGAGTATCGGCAAACTGTTTATGGCTGGAATAGTTCCTGGTATTATGATAGGTTCTATGATGATGGCTGTTACATATTTTGGTGCTAAGAGATTAGGGTTTAAAAGAACCAAGCCTCAACCGTTTCGTATAAGATTACAAAAGATGAAAGAGGCTTCATGGGCTTTAATGACAATAGTTATAGTCATTGGTGGAATATATGGTGGTATATTTACACCAACAGAAGCTGCAGCAGTAGCTGCTGTATGGGCATTTTTTGTATCTATGTTTATATATAGGGATATTAGCTGGAAGAGTCTGCCAAATATATTTTTAGAAGCGGCAAAAACTTCGGCTATGATTATGTTTATAATTGCAAATGCTATGCTCTTTGCACACTTTTTGACATTAGAGAATGTTCCTCAATTAATTACACAATTTTTAATTGATGCCAATGTCGGTCCTTTGATGTTTTTGTTGTTTGTAAATATACTTCTCTTTTTTGCAGGTGATTTTATGGAACCAAGTGCCATTATTATGATTATGGTACCTCTTCTTTTGCCTGTTGCTATAGCCTTGGGTATTGATCCGATTCACTTTGGTATTGTTGTTACAATCAATATGGAGCTTGGAATGATAACTCCACCTATTGGACTCAATCTATTTGTAACCAGTGGAATTACAGGAGTGAGTTTAAAAGATGTAATTGTTTACTCTCTGCCTTGGAGTATGACAATACTTGTAGGTTTGCTTTTAGTTACCTATATACCCCAAATTGCTCTATGGCTTCCAAACTTGATGTATGGATATTAATTAACTAATAGTTACAAGCAATAAATCAATCTTAGCTAAAAGAAATAAATTAAAGTATATATTTATTCCTTATGTTGTAGTATAGATATATTTGACCATAAAAATGAGAGCTTATATTGATAAAACTGATTCAAATACACCTGATATATATTACATAATCTGTCGGAGAAAATATAATGGTAACTATGAATAATCTATTTAAACTGAGAAGACATATGTCGGTTGAACCAACCGTCCTAAAAGAGATTTTCAAGATTGAAAGAAGTACACTTATTACTTTGATGCTTCTTGAGACTATTATACTCTATATACTTACACCTCTTCTTGGTAACTGGATAATTGCATGGTATGGTATAACAATGTCTTTATCTTTGTGGAGGCTCTATAATGCCTATGATTTTGACAGACATCCAGAAAGAAATAGTTTTGATGTTTGGCACAAAAAGTTTGTAGTACAGGTTTGGCTTACAGCTTTGATGTTTTCAATACTTGCTCTTTTTGCTATGCCAAATCTGGATGCTTATTATCAACTGTTTACATTTATAGTTTTAGTTGGTATCAGCAGTGGAGCAGTAAAAGCACTCTCAAATGATCATCGTACTGCTATTGGTTATCTTATTATTATGCTTTTTCCATTAATGATAGAGATGCTTTTGCTAATGAGAAAAGATACATATATATTGGCATTTTTGGTAGTAATTTACTTCTTTACACAAATTAGCATACTTCTTCACTCCTATCAACAATATATGGAGTTAAAAGAAAAAGAGGATGAGATACGCCGTGCCAAGGAGTTGCTCTATCAAAAGCAAGAAGTTATACAGAGATTTTTTGAACAAGCAATTGAAGCTTTGGTCTCATATGATGAAAATCAAAATATATTAGATTGTAATAGTTCATTTTTGAGACTTTTTGAATTGAAGAGAGAACATGTTATTGGTCATAAAATAAAAGAGATTCCAAATGTAATTCTTAGAGCAATTTTATTAAAATCCATAGAAGAGGGAAAGAATTATCAAGGGGAGTATCTAACAAGTGATGGAAGAGAGTTTTGGATAGAGGCAAAATGTCTTCCTATTAGAAATTTAGAAGGTGTAATTGTAGGTGGGATAGGTATTATAAAAGAGCTTACAAATGAGCATAAAATAAAACAAGAGTTGGAGTATTTGGCTACTCATGATCCACTCACATCCATATCCAACCGCAGAGGTTTCAGAAGGTATATGAATGCTATGATAAAAGAGTTTGAACATCAAAACCACTACTCACTGCTACTCTATCTGGATTTGAATAAGTTTAAAATTATAAATGATATGTATGGTCATGATACAGGTGATTATGTATTGATTGAGACAGCTACCAGATTGCGACATATAGTAAATAGTAGATGTAATGTGACCAGACTCGGAGGAGATGAATTTTGTCTTGTTATTCCATTTGTAAGTGATACAAAACAAGGAGTACAAAAAGAGATACACAGGTGGGTAAAAAGAATAACTGAAGAACTTAATAAACCGTTTATATTTAGAGGAAGAGCTTTAGATGTGGGGTGTAGTATAGGTGTAGTTGTAATTGAGCCTGGAGATACACAGGTAGAAGAGATAGTCAAAAGAGCTGATATATCCATGCTTCATGCAAAGAAAAACAATCAAGATCATGTTACTATATACAGTAAAGAGATGGGAGAGTACTATAAGCGTATATATGAGTTGCAACATGATTTGGAGAGTGCATTAAAGAATAATGAACTTGAGTTGTTCTTTCAACCTATTATGAATATAGAAAAGAACAAAGTAAGAGCAGCTGAAGTACTTGTTAGATGGAGACATCCAAAAAATGGACTGCTCTCTCCTGCTGAATTTTTGGATGTAGCATCCAAGTTTGGAGGTTTGGTAGAGATTGATGAGTGGGTTTTAAGAGAGACTGTAAAAACTCTGCATAGATGGAAGATGAAAAATATTTTGCGTATCAGTCACCTCTCTGTAAATATAGATGCAAGACTTTTGCTCAAAAAAGATTTTGTAAAGCAGTTGGTAAATATGTTGGATGAGTATGGTATAAAGCATAGTGAACTTGAGCTTGAGATGACAGAAGCTTCTTTGGTTCAAAGATTTAAAGAGACTAAAGAGGTATTGGATGAGCTGTATCAAAATGGTATTGAGTGTACAATAGATGGATTTGGTAAAGGTTATTCATCATTTTATTATTTAAAGAAGCTCTCATTTAGCACAGTCAAGTTTGACAAAGAGTTTGTT
This sequence comes from Campylobacteraceae bacterium, assembly GCA_027063325.1. Lineage (GTDB taxonomy): Bacteria > Campylobacterota > Campylobacteria > Campylobacterales > Sulfurovaceae > Nitratifractor. The sequence goes on along the minus strand of JAMOSA010000295.1, from coordinate 456 downwards.
CAGGATGTAACTGATAGAATTGAAAACATCTTTTTAATGAGAACCCTAATAGACTTGAGTAGAAAATTAAATTATCATATTATAATTGAGGGAATTGAGAATGAGAGACAAAGAGAAGTTGTAGCAAATATCGATCCAACCTTGGATTATCAGGGCTATTTGGTCAGTCCTCCTCTTCCAGAAGAGGAGTTTAAGAGCAGGTTTTTGACAATTGCAAGTACAGACAGTACCAAATCAAAAGGAGCTTCAAATAGAACACAGTAATATAGCCCAAAAGATAGTAGTATCTGTAGTTTTGTCTATAGTTGTAGTCGCTTTTTTTAGAAACTGTCTAAGTGACAACAAAGTAGAAAAGAGTAGGGCGGTAACTGCTGAAGAAAGAGGTATGGATTCGGCAGAATCGATAAAAAAAGAACTTGAGGAGATTGATTCTGCTTTGTATCTGTATAACTATAT
>JAMOSA010000294.1 GCA_027063325.1 Campylobacteraceae bacterium | reverse complement strand
ATCATACAGTGGCTTTAGATCACTATTACAATCTAAAAATGATTCTATACAAAATCCCTCTATCATACCTCAATCCTTGGTTATTAACTTTTAATGGTAGAGTGTAGCAATAATTGCATACCCCACAAAGAACATCAGATGTGAAATTCCTTCAAAGTAGTTTGTTTCCCCATCATCGGTTGTTTTCCATGCCAATATTATTGTCAAAATCAATGCTCCAACTTGGAATGCATTAAAGTCAAGTGTTAGTTTTATACCATTTAGCCAAGCAAGAGACATAAGTATAGGAACTGTCAGCATAATAGATACTGTTGAAGCTCCCATGGCAATATTTACAACTCTTTGTATCTCATCATCTTTGGCAGCTTTTATAGCAGTTAATAGCTCTGGTGCTACTGCAATAATAGCAATTAATAATCCAGCAAGACCAGTTGATATTCCCATCTCTTTGGCTATAAATATACCATCATTTGCAAATAGTTCTGCTAAAATTCCAATTATTAAAATAAATACAAACATAGCAATAAAGTTTGCTATATTACCAAGCTTATCAAATATATAATCTTCATCCTCATCATCCTCTTCTTCATTAAGCCTTTTTTTGATCCTAAAGAGTCTGCTTTTGGCTGTGGCTTTGAAAAAGTGTGCATGTGTTCTGGTTTGAAATATAAATATAGCTATATAAAATACCATTAACATGATAGCAATCAATACTGAAGCTTCAAAGAGTGAACCACTGTCATTTGTATATGTCAAAATACTAGGAACAAGCAAAGCTGAAGAGGCAACCAATAAAATAGTAGTATATGTGCTGGATGTATCTTCATTATGCTCTTGCTCTTTATAGCTGAGTCCACCTATAAATACAGCAAGTCCAAGAAGTACATTCATATCAACAATTACAGCCGATATTATACCACCCTTTACAGTTTCGAGTGCTTCGGGTGAATGTACTGCCTCTCTGACTATCATAAACAGTAGAATAATTTCAACTGCAACTGCCGAAAATGTCAATACAAAACTGGCATAAGGCTCTTCTAGTCTGTCTGCAAGTATCTCGGCAATCTCTGCTACAGTAATAGAGAATGCTCCTATTGCAACTGCCGATACCAATACACTCAGATATTGATGACCATTTAGATGAAAATAAAATGCCAATATGGCAAACAGTAATCCTGCAAAAATATCTGCATACTCAATCAGTGTATGAAGAACAATATTTGAGTTATCCTGACTGTTAATCGATGGAGGTTTCGAATCCAAAGGTTTATCTCCTTTTGTTTTATTAATTTAAACAGATATTATACAAAATTAGACTATGAATATAGAGCTATCCAAGTTACATTAAAAAAAAATTTCAATATATGTTGATATTCACAACATTTAATCTATTAATCCAATATATAAAAGTCTTAAATACAAACCTGCTCTACTGATATATCCAACCTCTGCAAATCTTAGTTTACCTCTTTTGTCATAAATCAAAGTTGTAGGATATATACTGATATTAAACTCTCTTGCCAAATCTCCTCTACTATCATTATATACCCAAAAATTCAAATCTCTGTTTCTCATAAACTCTTTTATATCTCTATTGTTGCCACTCTTTACAGCCACCCCTAAAACTTTGTAATCTTTTGAAACAGTATCAATATTGCCAATTTCTTGTTTACATACAGGACACCATGTTCCCCAAAAGTGGAGTACAAAAGGTTCACCTTTTATACTTTTCAAATCCAGTACAGAAGTGTCAATTAATTGTAGTTTTATATTTGATATATCTATATTATCAACTTTTGGAGATCTTATATAGTTGATTGCAACCGATAAGACAACAAAGAGGATCAGATAGGAAAATATACTCTTTGTGTATCCGATTATTCTCTTTTTGAGAGTCATCACACTCTATTTTCCTTCATCATCACCAAGTTTACCCTCTGTACACTCAACAACTTCACTTGTCTTATTATGCTTTTGAACACAATCATTTGTAACTTTTAAATAGTAGAGTTCATTTGACAAAGAATCCAGTATCACATTTCTTTTATCTTCATCAAAATTGGAAAAATCAAAATTTTCAGTTCTGTCACCAAGCTCTTCATCAATTCTGTTTACAGGTTTTATACAATCTTTTGCTTCATCTGCATCTTTTGCATCTTTGATACATCTTTTGGCACCATCAATTGCTACAATAAGCTTTGGAAGCAATCTCTTTTGTTTCTTTAGATATCTAGCTCCAAGAGTATCTATGATAGCCCTCTCCTGTACAGAAGTTAGAGTAGAATTTGAATCTATCTTATCAATACCAAGACTCTTCATCTTTGCTTTTAAATCCTCAACTGAAGCTATATAATCTTCTGTTCTTACCTGTGCAGCTTTGTTACTTGTATATTCTTCATCTACAATAATAGGAAAGTTAGGTAGTCTGAATGCATCAAATGGTATAGGCTTATTTATAACTATCTGTAAAGCAACCCTATCACTGTGAAATCCTGGTTGATCTATAGATATTTTTAGAGGGATTCCCTTGTAAAGGCAGATTTTTTGATCTTTTGTTTTCCATACATCACATTTAAACCCTGCTACTTCACTCTCACCTACTCTAATACCCTTCATCTCTTTTATCATCTCAAGAGTATCATTTGACATATCTTCACCCTCAGCCATAGATATATCAATAGATCTGTCTCTTGTTTTGTATATTGTATGATCTTCAAAATCTACTGTATATATTGTACCCCTATCAAATTTGGTCATAGTATGCAGATCTCTAGTTTCATTAAAATCACCAATTTGAGTCTCTGTAGCATCCTCCTCTTTGAGTTCAATAGCACCCCAGTCATCAAATACAAGTCTAGCAATTCCAGTTGTTTTAGTTATCATACCAGGCATTTGACCTGTAGTATTAATATCATAAAAGATCATTCCAGATTTAATAGGGTATCTTTTGAATACTCCTTTGGCATTTGCCATATCAGCGACAGTTGCAAGTAACAATAATACAAATAAGACTACACCTCTACTTTTCATTACAACTACCCTATTATTAAATGTATATTACAGAATGATTATAGCATATAATATTAACTACAAATGATTAAAATATCAACTTTTAGTACAATATATACAAATATTTCAAACTATATTTATACTCATTTATAATCAAGATAATTATAATAGCTCAAATTTATATTATTAATTACAATTTTTAAATATCCTCTCTTGGTAAAGAGGATATAAGAGTAATACTCTAAAGATACTTACCTCAATACAGCTTCTATACGACGATTCTTTTTGTAAGCCTCTTTAGTATTTCTGCTATCTACAGGTTCTGTATAACCCTTGCCGACTGTTGTTATTCTATATGAAGATACACCATAAGATACCAATGCTCTCTTTACAGCCTCAGCCCTCTTTTTTGATAGTTTGATATTATAATCATAACTACCCTGTTTATCTGTATGACCTATAATTGTAACTTTGAGTCTTTTGTTTGATTTCAACATTTTGGCAAAAGATTTTACTCTGTATCTGTATGCTGGTAAAATTCTGTCTGAATTTAGAGCAAACCTGATATGTAGATCCCTTATCCTCACAGGAGTTGAACAAAAAAGCATAATATCAACCCTGTTGTTTAGTGCTTTGCCCTCTTTTGTAGCCTCTGTAGATAAAGGATCTCTATCTACTCTGTTTTCTGTATATATATGTTTTGGATTATAATTCATCTCTTGACACAATATATTATAGAGTGTCTCCAACCTGTTGTTTACAAGCCTGATACTGTCATACATATCCATTCTTTCTTTGCCACCTACTCTTTGCCAAAATGATACCCAACCATTGTGGGCTACTTCGTCACCAACTGTAATAGCAGAAGAGCTGTGTCCAATAAGAGCTACATACCTAACTCTTGAACCATTGCTGCTTAACAGTTGTTCAAGGTTCTCAAGTGTGGGGATTGATTTATCATCTATATCTGTACCATTAAAAAATATAGGTTCAAGATGAATAACTTCCCCTCTCCATCTAAGTAATGCTCTTCCGTCTATATAGTTTGTCAAACCTGTACCTATATTTGGAGGTATAACACCTATCCTTTTACTCATATAATCATATGAATATATCCCCTCCTTGCCCCACAACTGTAGAGCAAAAAGTAAAGTTATCAGTAAGAACTTCCATCTCATTACTTATTCTCCTTGATTACATCAAGTATATTTATACTGGATCTCTTTTTACATCCGTCTGCTTTTGCACCTTTGCCACCGTTTGGAGTATCAGGACACAAATCTTTGTTTGATACCACTTTGTCATTATCTTTGTCATAAGATATTGGTAAATTACCCATATCTTTTACCTTGCCTTTGGTAAAGAGACCTACCCTTTTGTAGTATTTCTTAACGTCACTTGAGAGTGATGCAATTGTCAAACCCATTGCATCAAGTATTCTGTATTTTGCAACAAGCATATTATATTTGGCATTTATCAATTCATCATTTGCACGACTCAAATCATTTTCTGTTGCCAATAGATCAAGAAGTGAGCGTTCACCAAGCTCATACTCCTTAACATATAGTCTCAAAGTCTCTGCACTTTGGTCTCTGTATCTTTTTAGAGACGGTATCTGATGTTTTGAGAGTTCATAAGTACCCCATGAGAGATTCAATCCCTCAATTACCTGTCTTTTCAACTCATCTGTAACTGCAACCTCTTGAGATATTTTATTTAATTTTTTAATTCTATCTGCTTCATCTGCTCCACCTCTAAAAAGATTGTATCTAAGTACCAACATTCCTTTTACATCATCTGATTTGTCCGGATATGGAATTGCTGTATTATCAAATGTATCGGCATAATTTGCCTTTACCTCCATATCAAGTGTTGGTAGATAATTGCTTTTACTCTCTCTATAGAGTGCTTCTGCACCTTTTATATTATACTTTCCTACTACAACAGAGGGGTTGTACTCCAGTGCATATAAAGCTGCCTCTTCTTGTGATGATGGCAAAGGCAGATCAAACCTTACACTCTTTAACTCATTTGGACTTACAACTCTGCCAGTTAGATGTCTAAAGTTATATATAGCATTTGTCAATTTGTTTGCTGCTACAAGTTCATTCGATTTTGCCAGAGATAGAGATGATTGAACTTTACTGACTTCAGACATCTTTGTAAGACCTGATTTATATGCTTTTTTGACTTTGCTGTAGAGTTTTTGGATATGTCTTACATGTCTTTTGCTGTTTTTCAAAATATCTTTATAGCGTAAAATATCAATATAGGCTTTAATAGTTTGCAAAGTTATATCATTTGCTTTCTCAAGATAGCTATATGCTGCTGCTAATGTACGCATCTCTTGATAATTAACCTGTTCATGTGTACTGAAACCTCTAAATATATTCTGTCTCAGTATCAATGAGTTTTGAAAGATATTGTATGTCTCATCTGCTTCACTTGTAAATCTCCCCCGATAATCTTTTCCTGCAGAGAGTTCAATATCTACTGTCGGATAGTAACCGGCTTCTGCCGAACCCAAATCTGCTCTAGTTGCCC
>JAMOSA010000293.1 GCA_027063325.1 Campylobacteraceae bacterium | reverse complement strand
GTACAAAAGATATGGTACAATCATATGGATAACTGTATCTGGTTTGGCAACTGAACCTGCACTCAACTTCTCAAGCAGTCCTTCTATGACAAGAGATCAGATATTGTCATTTATACTTTTTGATAATAAAAACTCAAGTTCAAACAGTGAAAATATGCTATCTATGGTTGGAAGTGGTTTAGCAAAATCAATTTTGGGTAATTTGGGATTAAAAGTTGATACACTGGTACTTAGTCAAAATGGATTTGAAATAGGTAAAAAGATAAGTGATAAAATATCTGTAATTTATGATCAAGAGGATGAATCAAAGATTATAATCAGAATTGAACACTCAAGCAAAGTTGAAACAGATATTTCAGTAGGTCAAGATTCACAAAGTGTAGATATAATATACAGAAGAGAGTTTTAAAGGATCAAAATGGGTAGCATTATATATGAAGGTATCAATATAGAGCCATCAAAAGTAGTATGTGTTGGCAGAAATTATGTAGAACATATTGCCGAACTTGGTAATGAAGTACCCTCTGAGATGGTAATATTCAATAAACCTTCCACAGCTATTGGCAAAGAGTTCAAATACTTTACAAAAGATACCAGATTTGAGGGTGAAATATCATTTGTAATAGGAGATGGCAAGATTGCAGGAGTTGGTTTTGGTTTTGATTTGACACATGCTGATATTCAAAACAGACTAAAAGCAAAAAAACTCCCATGGGAGAGAGCAAAAGCTTTTGATAACTCTGCTATCTTTTCCCATTTTGTAGCCTTTGATGGAGATATAAATAGCTTGAAATTTATTCTATACAGAAATGATACTATAGCCCAAGAGGGTGGAGTTGAATTGATGATATACAAACCACTTGAAATACTAAAAGAGATAAAAAGTTTTATGACTCTAAATGATGGTGATATTATAATGAGCGGTACACCAAAAGGTGTATCAACATACAATAAAGGTGATAAATTTACAGTTACACTATATAGCAGTAACCAAATTTTATTGGAGTATAGTTGGATAGTAAAAGGGTAGTATAATGCAAAATTTTATTGATATGGCAGGTTATGAAGCACTTAATGGAGTATTATCAAATGATGGTGGTCCATTTGGAGCAGTTATTGTAAAAGATGGTGTTGTAATAGCCACAGGACACAATATGGTAACCAGTACAAATGATCCTACAGCTCATGCTGAAATTGTAGCTATTAGACAAGCTTGTAAAAAACTGGGAACATTTTCACTAAAAGGGTGTACACTATATAGTAGTTCAGAGCCATGTCCTATGTGCTTTGCTTCAATTCACTGGGCAAGATTAGATAGAGTAGTCTATGCAAATACCAAAGAGGAAGCATCAAAGATAGGTTTTGATGATATGGCAATTACTGATATTATGTGTGGCAAGATAGAGGATAATATACCATTTGTACATCAACCCTCTGATGTTTGTAAAAAGAGTTTTAGAGTATGGAGTGAAAAAGAGGATAAAATTCCATATTGATTAAAGGAGCTTTTATATGATAGGTGAATATATAAATATGGGATTAATGCTCATAATTATTGTAGCTACAGTATGGATACTGAAATCTCCAAAAAAAGATGAGAATGAAAAAGAGTAAATCTCTGTTTGTAATCTCTCTTGATTGTGAACTCTTCTGGGGTATAAGAGATAAAATATCACTAAATGAGTATAAAAATAATTTAAGTGGTACAAAAGAGGCTGTCAATAAGATATTAACTCTTTTTGACAGATATAATATTCACGCTACATGGGCAACTGTTGGCTTTTTGTATGCAAAAGACAAAAAAGAGTTACAAAAGCTCTTTCCAAAAAAGATTCCAAATTATACAAACAATTCTCTAAACCCATATATATACATAAAAAATTCTACATTAGATTCCAAATATCACTTTGCTCCTGAAATTATAAATAAAATACAAAAATATCCAAACCAAGAGATTGCCACACATACACTCTCACACTACTACTGTACCCAAAAAGGTCAAACTATAAATGAGTTTGAATCTGATTTGGATATGGCAATAAAAGTTGCAAAAAGCAGAGGTATAGATACAAAAACTCTTGTTTTCCCAAGAGATGAATGGCAAGAGGAGTATCTGGATATATTAAGTAGATATGGTATAGAGTGTTACAGAGGCAATATTACACCATGGTTATATAAAGCTACCAATGGAGAGGATGAGAAGCTATACAGAAGAGCATTGAGACTTTTGGACAGTTATATAAATATATCAGGCTATAATAGTTATAGATTGGATTCAATCTCTCCCAAAAAACCATACAATATACCCTCTAGCATATTTTTAAGACCATTTTCAAAAAAATTGAGAATATTTGAAGGATTAAAAAAATCACGAATAAAAAAAGCTATGGAGTATGCAGCCATAAATGGAGAGATTTTACACTTGTGGTGGCATCCACACAATTTTGGTACATATACAAAGGAGAATATCAAACTCCTAGAGGATATACTTGTAATGTATCAAGAGTTAAATCACAAATATAAGATGGAATCACTCAATATGGCAGAAGTTGCAAAGATGGTGCAAGATGAATAAAAGAGTAAGAGCAGTTCTACTGCTTGGAGAAGATAATCTATCCAAAATTGTATATCACTATATAAAAGATATATGCAAAATAGAAGCAACTATTATAGAAGAACCTGTACCCAAAAGAGTTGTTTTACTAAAAAGATTAAAGAGAAAAGGGATCTTTAGAGTAATTGGAGAGATTCTGTTTATAGTGTTTAATACTGCTTTTTTAAAGAGATTATCAAAAGAGAGAATCAATGAGATAGTTATGTACAACAATCTAAACAAAGAGGATATAAAAAACTATATTAAAGTAGATTCAGTAAATTCAGACAAGGTTATTGATATACTGCAAGATATATCACCAGATATTGTTATAGTAAATGGTACCAGGATAATATCACCAAAAGTTTTGCACTCTATAGATATACCATTTGTAAATATACATGTAGGTATTACTCCAAAATACAGAGGAGT
>JAMOSA010000292.1 GCA_027063325.1 Campylobacteraceae bacterium | reverse complement strand
ATCACTGTTAAAAAGCAGAAATATACCAGCTACTACTCCCCATAATGCACCACCCAAAAAAAATCTTAATACTACCTCTATAGGAGGAGCTTGTTCTAGTGATAATCCTTGCTGTTGTCCAAACATATATCCTCCTTTATATACTCTTCCAACTTTACATTTTGATTTGGTGTTATTAGTATATGCCACTCTTTGGCTATTTGCAATGATTTATGGTTTAGGTTATGCTCATTTGCCAATGCAATAAGAGGTGTTGGATATTTTCTGTGCAACATATATAGATAACTACTGCTATCAAGCTCTCTCAATATTGCTATAGCTCTCTCAAGTGGATATGGGTGTTGCATATCTCTTGCATCAAGAAAGTATCTGTTCACAATTTAATAGCTCCCATCTTTTCTATAACTTCTGCCCTTTTTTGCGGAGGTAATACTCTATCACACATTGCATATAGCATCTGCTCCTCTTTCATATTGTGCTGTTGGAGTAAAATCATCATAGATTCAGCCATGGATAAAAATGCATCTTTATCTCTATTTTCTACAGCTTCGGCCATTTTTCCAATCAATCCTCTAACTTGCTCATGCTCATATCTCATTACTTGAGTTGGTCCATCTGAACTGCCTGTTATCTCTTCAAAAGTAGGAAAGAGTTCATCTTCTTCCTTTTTAAAGTGTGTCAGTGTCTCATTTGCAAACTCTAAAAAGCTCTTTTGAACCTCTTCCCAATTCCCTTGTGATGCCTCTTTTTCTGCATTGGCAAATATTGTATCACACTCTCTGTGTTCATTTGTAAGATAGTTTGAAATCTGCATACTCTCTCCTTTATGAAATTTTTGCTATTTTATCCCAAAGCTCATTATGTGTTAGCATATACTCTACTCTACCTTGCCACATATCTCTAAACTTTTCTATCTCCTCTTTGGTTGCTATACCACTAAGAGCCTTTTGCATTAGTGGCATCATATCCGGATTACCAGGAACCAAGGATGTGGATATAGATACATTTATACTTCTGTTTGTATTATTATCTGTCAATTTTATATCACCTTCTATATTGCAATTATAATGTAGTAATCCTCTTCTTGACATTTTACCACCAATTCCGGCAAATCCACCCTCATCAGAAGCACCACATATATATGCTACAACAGTACCAATTACTCCTGTAACTCCCTCATCTTTTGGATTTTTTAATTCTACAGTAATATTACTTCTTGATGGTAATTCAGTCTTAAAGAGTTCTCTTAGAGCTACTATTGTAGCTATATAGGCTCCTGCAACAGTTGGACAAGAGTGTCCTGCCAACTTGACACAATCTAAATATGTTATCTCTATAATACCATTTTCGATAGCACCTAAAAATTCTGATAACTCATCATATAACTCAATACTCTCTACCTTGTCAAAAAACTCTGGATATTTCATACTTTACCTCTTCTTATTTAGTTATTGATATTTTTTATCATTGTATCAGAAAATTATGATAAAATAATAAAATAAGATAAATTTTGTCCGAATTAAGGAGTTAATGATGATGCAAGGAATGCCACAACCAGCATTTTATATATTCAAATGCCAACAAAGTGCACCTCCGGGGATGCCAAAGCCTAGTTGTGTAAGTCAAAATGATCCAGAATCTCAACAGCTATTTCAATATATGGCTCAACAATTGATGATGAAAGGGATTATTGGTACAGTTCAACCAGTTCAAACTGGTTGTCTTGGTAGATGCCAACAAGGTCCTGTTATGTTAGTTGAGCCTGGTCATACTATGTATATCAATTTAACAAAAGAGAAAATTGATCGCATAATTGAAGAGCATATATTAGGTGGAAATGTAGTAGAAGAGTATGTAATACCAGAAGAGTTCTGGGGTGAGCCTATAGAGCCAAGTAGTATGGCAAGATAACTGTATGGAGTAAGTGGCTTTTGCCATTTTACTCTATATGATATAATTAAAAAGAGTTATAAGTTATGTATTTGTAGAGTATATAACTTACAACTTCCATGTATATACAAAGGAATAAGATGCAAATAACAATGCTCTATAGCAAAATTCATCGTGCTACTGTTACTGATGCAAACTTGGATTATGTAGGATCTATTACTATTGATACAGAGTTGTTGGAAGCTTCGGATATGAGGGTAGGACAAAAGGTAGATATAGTAAATATAAACAATGGCGAGAGATTTTCTACCTATATAATACCTGGTAAAAGAGGTAATAAGGATATATGCTTAAATGGTGCAGCTGCTAGAAAAGTACAAAAGGGTGATAAAATTATTATAATTGCTTATGCTTTAATGAGTAGTGAAGAGGCAGATAGATTTAAACCAAAGATAGTAATAGTAGATGAAGACAATTCAATAGCCCAAAAATTTGAGGGGCTGGAGTAAAAGGAGAAGAGATGTTTGAGGGATTGGATCTAAAAAATATGGGTAAAATGATGGAGCAGATGCAACAGAAGGCTCAAGAGATACAGGAAAAATCAAAAGAGACTATCTTAACTGCTCATGGCGGTGGTGGAATGGTAGAGGTTCAAGCCAATGGAATGGGTGAGATAGTAGATATAAATATAGATGATTCACTACTTGAAGATAAAGAGTCTTTGCAAATTCTCTTAATTAGTACAATCAATGAGGTATTAAAGAGTGTAGAAGAGAATAAAAAATCTCAAGCTCTTGGTATGCTTGGTGGAATGAACCCTTTTGCATCATGAGTAGTAGTAAATTAAATGCCCTTGTTGAGGCAATAGAGAATGATAACCAAGTAGCTATCAAAAAGCTGTTAGATAGCGGGATTGACTTAAATAGTGATGTTGTAATTGGAGCTGAGTATGAAGAGATAGATGATCCAGATGAGATACCACTACTCTTTTTTGTTATTATGAAAGGTGTCGATTTGGATATTATCAAGATGCTGATTGATGCTGGTATGAAGCTTGATTACTATACAAAAGAGGGTCTTGGTGCAGTTGATGTAGCTATAAAATACAGAAGAAGTGACATTGTAAAGCTTTGCAAAGAAAAAGGGATTGATATTGTAGGCACCAAAAGAAAAAGCGGAATGACTCCATTGATGCTTGCAGCTAGTTTTAGTGATTATGATATGGTTGATTTTCTATTAAAAGAGGGTGCCAATTTGCAAGTAAGAGATAGGTATGGTATGAGAGCTATAGATTATGCAGCAAAAATGGGGCAAAAACGAATGAAAGAGTATTTGGAAAAGAGATCTCAAGAATAATATCTCAAATTCCAAATAGTAAGAATCAAAAATAAAATAATATATAAATTATAATCTTTATTATTACTTGGCGACGCTTTGCGTCACCTCACATTTACTCTCAGTCTTTAGGGGTTTTTATTGTGTATGCAAACAAACACAAAAAGAGAACAAGGAGTCACAAAAAACTCTTTTCGTGTAATCACTATTAGAAACAAGGAGTTTCGCGAGGATTGACCCGCACCAACCCTCCGATAGGAAAAGTATAGTAGATAGCCATTAACTATCAGCTAATGATTGGTAAACAGACAATTAATAGGGCTAAAATGATGACACTTTTTGATAATTTAGATGAAACTCCATATATATTATGTGGAATTGATGAAGCAGGTAGAGGACCAATAGCTGGTCCACTGGTTTTAGCAGGAGTTATTTTACCTAAGCCTATAGATGGATTAGCAGATTCAAAAAAGCTAAGTGCCAAAAAAAGAGAAGAGTTATATCTACAGATTGTCTCAACTGCAATATATCATATAGTAGTAATTCCAAACAGTTATATAGATGAGTATGGATTATCCAAATCTTTACATTTAGGTCTGGTTGATATTGTCTATAAGTTAGGAGGTAGTGGCATAAAGTTTTTGTATGATGGCAATACCAATTATGGAGTAGATGGAGTATATACACTCATAAAAGCAGATACAAAAGTAGCCCAAGTAAGTGCAGCAAGTATTTTGGCAAAAGTTATAAGAGATAATATTATGAAACACTACTCCAAAGTATATCCCAATTACAACTTTGCTTCACACAAAGGATACCCTACAAAAAAGCACAAAGAGTTGTTACAAAGATATGGTCCATCTCCAATACATAGAGTATCATTCTCAACAGTTGCCAAAAGATTGATTACGCCATCACTGTTTGAGGAGATATAATGAAAAATATAGAGATAGAAAAAAAATTTTTGCTCTCATCATATCCGCTTGAGAGTTATCTTGCAAGGCATAATATTGATACAAAAAGCAAAAGGTTAAGACAATTTTATTTACCAGATAATGATTGTAAATATAGAAGATACAGAGAAGATGGAGATAAGTTTATAAAAACCTGTAAAAGAGGCAGTGGAGCTGTAAGAGAAGAGATAGAAGAGTATATAACAAAAGATGAATTTACAGATGCACTAAAGAGGTTTGGTAGAGAGGTTTTATCCAAAAGAAGAGTTATTTTTGAGATAGATAATTATAGATTTGAACTTGATATATTTGATAATCCATTAAAGGGGTTACAATTTTTAGAGATAGAGTTTAGTGATATATCAAAATTAGACAGCTTTTGTATGCCAAAATTACTAGAGCCATTTATACTATATGATGTTACAGATGCCATTCAATTTACAAATGCATTTATTGCCAAGAGTTTGAGTTATCCTATACTACATACAACAAAAACGATAGAAAAATCAAACAGTATAAAATTTATTGGGAGTTAAAAGTGGTAGCTGGGGGGGAACTTGAATCCCCGACCTCCGGCTTATGAGACCAGCGCTCTAACCAGCTGAGCTACCCAGCCATCTGAAGTTGGAGTCGCATTATATAAAAGATTTGACTAGATGTCAATACCAAAATAGAATATTTCCAAAATTTACCTCAAATTAATTATGCTTTAAACTTTGAGTATTAAATAATGTCAATTACTTAATATTTATCAAAAGATTATAATATATCTACTCAAAAGTAGCTAGACTAAGTAAAGTTTAGTCATATAGACTCAAAAAAACTAAATTTTTTTATAAAAAAGCTTGACATTTGGAGCAAAATGTATTAAAATTCCGCAAAATTTCAATTTAAAAGGAGTTACAATGAACTTTCAGCCCTTAGCAAATAGAGTGTTGATTGAAAGAGAAGAGGAAGTAACAACTACAGCATCAGGAATTATTATTCCAGATAATGCAAAAGAGAAACCACTTCAAGGAAAAGTTTTAGCTGTAGGACCAGATGCCAAAGATGAGGGTATTAGTGAAGGTGATACAGTAGTTTTTGCTAAGTATAGCGGAAGTGAAATAGTACTTGATAATAATGAGTATCTTATTTTAAATAGTGATGAGATTTTAGGATTACTAAAATAGTATTTCAGTTTGATTCATAGAATATAATTAAAAGGAGAAGAGATATGGCAAAAGAGATTCATTTTTCAGATATTGCAAGAAATGGACTATATAGTGGTGTAAAAAAACTTGCTGATGCAGTTAAGGTTACAATGGGACCAAGAGGTCGTAATGTACTTATCCAAAAGAGCTTTGGAGCTCCAAGTATTACAAAAGATGGTGTATCAGTAGCAAGAGAGATTGAACTTGCAGATACACTTGAGAATATGGGTGCACAACTTGTAAAAGAGGTAGCTTCAAATACAGCAGATGAAGCAGGAGATGGTACAACTACTGCTACAGTATTGGCTGAGTCTATTTTTAAAGAGGGTCTTAGAAATATTACAGCAGGAGCAAATCCAATCGAAGTAAAAAGAGGTATGGATAAAGCTTCAAATGCGATTATAGAAGAGCTTAAAAAGATCACAAGAGAAGTAAAAGATAAAAAAGAGATAGCCCAAGTTGCTACAATTTCAGCTAATAGTGACAAAAAAATTGGTGAGCTTATAGCAGAAGCTATGGAAAAAGTTGGTAAAGATGGTGTAATTACAGTTGAAGAGGCAAAAGGTATCAATGATGAGCTTGATGTTGTTGAGGGTATGCAGTTTGATAGAGGTTATCTGTCTCCATACTTTGTAACAAATAGTGAAAAGATGACAACAGAGTTAGAAAATCCTTTGATTCTTGTAACTGATTTCAAAATCAGTAATCTAAAAGATTTGATTCCTCTACTTGAGCAGACTCAACAAAGTGGAAGACCACTGCTCATTATTGCTGATGATGTAGAGGGTGAAGCATTGGCAACACTTGTATTAAACAGATTAAAAGGTATATTAAATATTGCAGCTGTAAAAGCACCTGGATTTGGTGACAGAAAGAAAGAGATGCTAAAAGATATAGCAATCCTAACTGGTGGTACAGTAATTACTGAAGAGTTAGGACTTACTCTTGAGAAAGCTACAATTGATCAATTAGGAAGAGCAGCAAGAGTAGTAATTGATAAAGATAATACTACAATTGTTGATGGACAGGGTGATAAAGAGGCAGTTGAGGCTAGAGTAAGAGAAATTAAAGCTCAAATTGAAAATACTACAAGTGATTATGATAGAGAAAAGTTACAAGAAAGACTTGCAAAACTCAGTGGTGGTGTAGCAGTTATCAAAGTAGGTGCTGCAACTGAGACTGAAATGAAAGAGAAGAAAGATAGAGTGGATGATGCCTTGAGTGCTACTAAAGCAGCAGTTGATGAAGGTATTGTAATTGGTGGTGGTGCCGCACTTGTAAAAGCAGCAAATGCTGTAAGTTTAGAGTTAGAGGGTGATGAGCAAGTAGGAGCTGAGATTATCCTAAGAGCTATCAAAGCACCTATTAAGCAAATAGCAGAGAATGCTGGTTATGATGCTGGTGTTATTGCTGATAAAGTAGCAAACAGTGATGAAGCAAATCTTGGATTCAATGCTGCAAGTGGTGAGTATGTAGATATGTTTGAAGCAGGTATTATTGATCCACTAAAAGTTGAGAGAATTGCATTGCAAAATGCAACTTCAGTAGCTAGTTTACTCCTTACAACAGAAGCTACTGTAAGTGACATCAAAGAGGATAAACCTTCTACTCCAGCAGTACCAGATATGGGCGGAATGGGTGGAATGGGTATGATGTAATCCCATCTGCAAAGACTCCACTTTGGTGGAGTTTTGTTATACACACTATTTTAATCTCCATAATAACTTTTGCTTAAAAAAATATTATATTAATTATGAATCTTTTTGTAAACTTTCAAAATACATCTGTTGTCAATTAATAAAAACTTCGCTAATATTTCTATTAAATTATTTCCTAATTAAGGCAGGTTATTCAATGGAGATTAATACCTTTGAAAAGATAAATAAAAAGGTGATCAAAAAGAATCAAAAAGATTTTCTTCGTCTTGGACTCTCTTTGATATTTATGGCACTAGTTTTAATTACTACATGGAACAAAATCCCCGGTAATCCATTTTTGGCAATTGCAGCTCTTTTTGGTGCATATATGGCTATGAATATAGGTGCAAATGATGTAGCAAACAATGTAGGACCTGCAGTTGGTTCAAAAGCTCTTACAATGTTTGGTGCTATATTGATAGCAGCTTTTTTTGAATCAGCTGGAGCATTGATTGCAGGTGGTAATGTAACTGGAACTATAAAAAAAGGTATAATAGATCCAACTGCATTTAGCCACCCTGAATACTTTGTTTGGGCAATGACAGCAGCTCTTTTAGCAGCTGCATTGTGGTTGAATTTGGCTACATGGCTAAAGGCTCCTGTATCAACTACCCACTCCATAGTTGGCGGTGTCATGGGTGGAGGAATTGCTGCAGCTGGGAGTTTTGCTATCGTATCATGGGGTACAATGGGTAAAATTGCAGCTAGTTGGGTAATATCTCCAATACTTGGTGGTCTAATAGCTGCTGGATTTTTGTATGCTATCAAAAAGAGTATAATTTTTAAAAAAAATACAAAAGAGGCTGCTTTAAAGATGGTACCAATATATGTAGCTGTAATGGGTTGGGCATTTGTAACATATGTGGTACTAAAGGGTCTGAAGCATATGATAAAATTGGGCTTTCCAACTGCTACTGGACTCGGAGTAGTTGGTGCTGTAATTATTTATCTGTTTACTAAAAAGGTATTAGCTCACTCATCTGCTAAAATTACAAATGAAAGAGAGAGTATAAATAGCCTCTTTACTATACCATTGATTTTTGCTGCAGCTCTTTTGAGTTTTGCTCATGGAGCAAATGATGTAGCAAATGCAGTAGGACCACTTGCTGGAATTTATGATGCTTTGTCAAATGCTACTATATCTACAAAAGCTTCTATACCTCTTTGGGTAATGGTAATAGGAGCTCTTGGTATATCTTTGGGACTTGCACTATATGGACCAAAGCTTATCAAAACTGTAGGTAGCGAGATTACTGAACTTGATCAAGTTAGAGCTTTTTCTATAGCATTAGCTGCTGCTATTACAGTAATTATAGCTTCACAGCTAGGGTTACCAGTTAGCTCTACCCATATTGCATTAGGTGGTGTATTTGGTGTAGGTTTTTTAAGAGAGTGGATAGATAGAACACAAAGACTTGAGCATAGAATAAAAGAGGAAAAAGATAAATTAGAAGAGCTCCAAAAAAGACACCAAGCTCTACAGAATGAGTTGGATGTATTAGAGAACAAAGAGGTAAAGACACAGCAAGATTATGAGAGAATTGTAGAATTGTTTGAGCTTGTTAATGAGTATGAAAAGAGTATCAAAAAGGGTTCAAAATCTCTCAAAAATATAGCAAAAACAAAATATGTCCAAAGAAATGCCATTAAAAAGATTGTAGCAGCTTGGATTATTACAGTACCAGCAGCAGCATTGGTATCAGCTATAATTTTTTATATAATCAAAGGAATTATGCTCTAATTTAGAGTAAGTTATATACTCTACTTTTGGAGTATATATTGCATATATATGTTTTACTTATCTATAAAGATTTTTAAAACTGAAGTTTTGGTTTTATTTTTGTATAGAATGAAGTCTTATCTTCAAATATGACTCTTTTTTTATTTTGATATATCAAAACTATAAAATCAATTCATACTTTTAAAGTTTGCTACACAATGGGTACATCTTTTTTGAACTTTATTGTGTTCTACTGCATCTTCTAATGCTTTATGATCTAATATTTTTATATCATGGTTTGAAGCTACTTCTATAATCTTCTCTTTTTTCATCTTTTTGAAGATTCTTGATAAGGTTTCTGGGGTTAGGTTTAAAATATCGGCTACCTCATTATATTTTAATCTGCTAAATATCTCTTTGTTTTCTAGTAGTATTTTGGCTACTTTTGCCTCTGAAGAGTAGATTGTCTCTTTGTGTATTAGTGATGAGAGTATCATTATTTTGGAAGTTAGAGATTTTACTATACTCATAGCAAAATCAGGGTTACTCATATGCTTGTATATAATACTGTATGGTATCATCATCACTTTACCATCTGTTATAAATTCACAAGTTGCCGGAAATGGCATTCTCTCAAAACAGGCATACTCACCAACCAAAGATGGAGCTTCCATTCTATTTATATGTACCTGTGTACCTTTTGGTGAAGTTTTATATAGCTTTATAGTACCTTCTAATATTACAAAAAGATAATCTTTCTTGTCTCCTTCATAAAATACAATACTATTTTTGCTATAACTACGCACTACAGAGTTATTTTCTATCTCTGTTATATGTGTTGGTGATAGTTTAGAAAATAATTGTATATCACTCAAACTATACACAATAGTACCATCCTATGTTAATTTATCTGTATTGTAGCAAATTGATATTGATTTTTAATAAAAAAAATGATTTTTAGTATATTAATTTATAAAAGTGTAACCAAGCCCCCCCAAAAAAGGGCTTTGTTTTAGTGTAAGAAATGTCTAACACCAGTGAAGTATAGTGATATATTGTGCTCATTTGCAGCTTCAATAACTTCATTATCTCTTATGCTACCACCTGGCTCTATGATAGCCTTTACTCCAGCCTTAGCTGCTGCATCAATAGAGTCTCTAAATGGGAAGAATGCTTCACTTGCCATTGCTGCACCTGTTATATCAAGTCCCATCTCTTTTGCCTTTTTCAAAGCACATTGAGCTGCATCAACCCTGCTTGTCATACCCATACCAACAGCTACCATTACAGAATCTTTTACATATACTACACAGTTTGATTTAGTAAGTCCTGCTACTTTCCAAGCAATCTCTAAATCTTTTAACTCTTTAGCAGTAGCCTCTCTTTGACTTACTAATTTTGCATTTGTTACCTCATTATCACAAATACAATCACTATTTTGATATACAAACCCACCATCAATATGCTTAAAGTCAGCATTGTCTCCTGCTGATATTAACTTCTTGCTTCCTTGGGCAAATAGTTTTAATCTCTTTTTGGTAGCAAAAATCTCAAGTGCCTCTTTTGTAAAATCACCTGCTATTATAACTTCTAAAAATATCTCATTCATTTTGTTTGCCAAAGAGGCATCTACTATACCATTTACTGCTACCACTCCACCAAAGGCTGATACAGGATCACACTTTAGAGCTTCTGTATATGACTCAAGCAGAGTATCTTTGATAGCAAAGCCACAAGGATTGCCATGTTTTACTATACAAACTGCATTTTGCTCTCCAAATGCAGTAGCGATTTTTACAGCTCCGTTAATATCTGTCATATTATTAAAACTGGCTTCACCCTTTAATTGTTTGAAGTGTTTACTAAAGTAATCATCAAATTGATATAAAGCACCCTGTTGGTGAGGATTTTCACCATATCTTGTATCAAATACCTTTTTGCCATATATGAATTGATACTCTCCAAATCCATCATTGAATCTGCCATTCATATAGTTTGCTATCATCGCATCATATGAAGCTGTATGCTCGTAAGCTTTTATCATTAAATCTCTTCTAAACTTTTCATCATCAGTACCATTTTTAATAGCTTCAATGACTCTGTCATAATCTTTTGTATCTGTTACAATAAGTACATCTTTGAAGTTTTTAGCACTTGAGCGTACCATAGTAGGACCGCCAATATCTATATTTTCAATAATCTCTTCAAAATCATCAGTTCTATTGATAGTCTCTTTGAATGGATATAGATTGACACAAACCAAATCTATACCAGTAACTCCCAACTCTTTTGCCTGTTTAATATGATCTTGTTTATCTCTTCTATACAATATACCACCATGTACATAAGGGTTGAGTGTCTTTACTCTACCCTCAAAACACTCTGGAAATTTGGTGATCTCATCTATCTCTATCACCTCTATACCAGACTCTTTGAGTTTTTTGTATGTACCGCCTGTACTAATTATCTCCCAACCCAAATCTTGTAAAGATTTAGCAAATTCAACTATACCGTTTTTATCGCTTACGCTAAGAAGTGCTCTCATTAGCCTGTTCCTCTTGTTTGAAGTTGTGAAATTATATCCAAAATTGATTGATTAAATAGTTTGAATTTAGTTATACAATAGAGTCTAAATGTTTATTTGTAAAATAGTTTTTGATGGTTATTTTGTATGGAGTTTCTCAATAAGCTCTTTTTCCAGATTGTAGAGTTTGTATCTACACTCTTTCATAAGGTGTGATAAGCTTGGTAGATTTAGTTTGAAGATCTCTTCAAGTACTCTTGCAGACTCTTGGGTTCTTGAGAAGTTGGCAATAGCGACACTAATAATAGTATCTCTTTTCATTTCACTATCAATTGACTCTTTTAAAACATCTCTTTTTATATCGCGATACTTCAATCTCTCAAGATTGTAGCATCGCTGTAAAGAGTGGCGTAGATGCTTGAATTCTATAGATATTTTGGCATCATCGAGGATATACCTAGATATATCCTCAAGTACCCTAATACCCTCTTTGAGTCTATTACAATTGGCATCTATTAGCCTCTCTATACTATTTTCCACGATTAATCATCACCCATTATACCAAGAAGCTGTAAAATAGCTGTAAACATATTAAGAAAATCGATATAGAGTGATACAGCTGCATCTACAGGTGAATCATAAGCTCCATTTGCTATATTTTGCGTATCATATACTGTAAATACACCAAAGAGCAGTAAAATTCCTGCTGTAATAATTACATGCATCATTGGACTTTGCAAGAAAAATATATTTATAAGTGATGCTATAAATACTACTATCATAATAATAAATAGTGGTTTACCCCAGCTAGATAGATCTGCTTTGGTATTTATAGCAAATATACTCAATGCTCCAAAAAGTACTGAAGTCATCAAAAAGGCATTTCCAATAACAGCACCTTTACCTGCTCCAATAAGTGAAGCCAAAAGTGGTACCAGTGAAACACCTGTTAGGAATGTAAACAAAAATAGCATAAACAGATTGAGTCCTGGTTTACCACGAGATAGACTCAAACCAAAAAATAGTACCAGTAATTCTGCACCAAATATTAGCCATCTTGCCTCATACACAGCTTGTGCAAATGGCATAGTTAGATAAGCCCCAAGTGCTGCTGTTATCATACTCGCAGCCAAAAGCTGATAAGTCTTTTTTAAAAACTCAACACGAGAGGCACTCAAAGAACTACTTCTTACCTCTTCAACACTTTGAGTATAATCTCTATCATACAGTGACATAATGCACTCCTTTAATATCATAATTTTGGAATGCAAACTATATCAAAAATTGAAAATATTAAATTAATGAATGGTAAATAATAATGATTATTATGAGTCAAAAAGAGAAAAAATTTTTAAACTTATTTTTATAACCTATAAAATTTATTAGTATAAATTATACATATATACTTTTTTGTATTGTCTCTTTACAGTTTCTGTCTGCTTTAAATGTAATTGTAAATGATAATTAAAAGCAGAAATTGGATAAAATGAGCCAAAATTTATGAAAATATGTTTAAAGAGGTGATTTTGGAAAATTTAGAGAAGAAGATTCAAGAGGCTGATTCATTAGAAGCTCTTGAGAAGGTTCGTATAGAGATATTTGGTAAAAAAGGTGTATTATCAGCTGAGTTTGCCAAACTCAAGGATATACCAGCTAGTGAAAAAAAAGAGTTTGCAGCAGGACTCAATAGAAAAAAAGCCCAACTTTTGGATATTTTCAACAGTCGCCATGAGATACTTGCCCAAGAGGCTTTGCATAAACAGTTAAAGAGTGAAGATTTTGATCTCTCTTTGTATTCATTCAACTCCCAAAAGGGAGCTTTACATCCAGTAAGAGAGACTATGGATAAAATTATAGATTACTTTGTAGCATTGAATTTTGCAGTAGAGAGTGGTCCTATGGCAGAAGATGATTTTCATAACTTTGAAGCACTTAATCTGCCAAAAAATCACCCTGCAAGAGATATGCAAGATACATTCTATTTTGCTGATGGAAAACTTCTTAGAACCCATACTTCACCTGTTCAGATTCGTACCATGCTAAAAGAGGAGCCTCCAATACGCATTATAGCTCCAGGAGCTGTATTTAGAAGAGATTATGACCTGACTCATACACCTATGTTTCATCAGGTTGAAGGGCTTGTTGTAGAGAAGGGTCATAAAGTAAGCTTTGCCAATCTCAAGTGGATACTTACAGACTTTTTGCATGAAATGTTTGGAGAGGTAGATGTCAGATTCCGTCCTAGTTTTTTCCCTTTTACAGAACCATCTGCAGAGGTTGATATTAGTTGTATATTCTGTAAAGGTAGTGGTTGTAGGGTATGTTCACATACTGGTTGGTTGGAGGTGCTTGGATGTGGAGTGGTTGATCCAAATGTATTTGAAGCAGTAGGCTATAAAGATGTCAGTGGTTATGCCTTTGGGCTTGGAGTAGAGAGATTTGCAATGCTATTGCATCAAATTCCAGATTTACGCTCTCTGTTTGAGGGTGATATCCGTTTATTGGAGCAGTTTAGATGATAGTAACAAGAGGATGGCTAGAAGAGTTTATAAAACTTGATGATGTAACTGATGAGCAGTTATATATGATTTTTAATCGTATAGGTTTAGAGGTTGACAGCATACACAAACATGATTTTGATAAAAATGTAGTAGTTGGCAGAGTATTGCACTGCCAAAAACACCCAAATGCAGATAAATTAAACCTATGTAGTGTAGATGTAGGCGAAGATGAACCACTGCAAATTGTATGTGGTGCATCAAATGTGGTAAATGCTGAGTATGTAGCAGTAGCAAAGGTAGGTGCAACACTGCCTGGAGATTTTCATATCAAACCAGCTAAACTAAGAGGTGTAGATAGCTTTGGTATGATATGTTCAGCAAAAGAGATTGGATTGCCTGATATTGGCAAGGGTATTATGATACTTGATGATAGTATTGGTGAACTTATAGTTGGTAAGCCCCTAAGAGAGTACAGTGATTTAGCTGATACTGTAATAGAGTTGGAACTAACTGCCAATAGAGGAGATTGTTTGAGTATCAGAGGGGTAGCTAGGGATTTGTCTGCTTCACTCAATAGAGAATTAAAAAGACACGAACACCAAAAAAAGAAGTATCAGCAAACAGGTATAGGCAGAGAGTTGGAAGTACATACCCAAGGTGATATTCCTGTAAAACTCTTATATACACTTTTAAAACTCAAAGAGGCTGAAGTACCATTTATTATGGCCCTAAGACTTGGTTTTGTTGGCAAAGAGTCAAATAATGGAATTATTTCAGCCAGTATTGACTACTCAATTCATGCAACAGGTGTAATATTGAGAGCTTATGATGTTGCAAGATTAAAAGATAGTAATGGAAAAATATCTATAAATATTCTCCAAGAGAGCAAAGGTGTAGTAAAAGTATTTTGTGACAATAAAGAGTTGTCATGTGTAGGTGTATATCAAAATAGTGAATATATGGTTGATCATGATATAACAGATGTATTGGTTGAAGCTTCATATATAGATCCAGAGTTACTTGTAGATGCAGTATCTAAAAATAGACTCAAAACAGATTCACTCTATTATAATAGTTCAAGAGGAAGTGAACCGGAGTTAAATATTGGTATAGAGTATTTTGAGAGTTCATGTGATTGTGCTGGAGAGTGTAGATTTGCCAATGCCCCTTTATCGGTAGAAAATAGAGTTGAACCAAAAATTATCTCTGTAGAGACAGAACATCTAAACAGTATTATAGGCAAAGAGGTATCAAGAAGTACGATTCATACAATCTTAAAAAGACTTGGATTTGGTATAAATAGGAGTGGAACTCCTGGCAGATTTGGAGCTGTTGTACCCAGTTGGAGGCATGATATATCAAATATATATGATATTGCAGAAGAGATACTTAGGATTGTAGGAATTGACAATATAGAACCAAAACCATTGGAGCTTATTGAAAAAAATAGACTAAATGATACAACCAAAGCATACAGAGCAAAAAGAGACATCAGACAAAGGGCAGTTTCGGCAGGATTTTATGAAGCTATTACATATGCTTTTTCGGATAGAAAAAAGCAAAGTAGATATGGTTATGGAGAGACAGATGCCAATGTAGAACTTATCAATCCTATTGTAGAAGAGTTAAATACCATGCGTAGAACACTGCTTATAAATTTACTTGATTCAGTATCAAGGAATATAAGTTATGGTAAAAAAAGAGTACCTCTATTTGAGATAGGAATGGTATTTGACAAAGAGAGAAATGAGTCTGAGAAGATAGCTTTTGTATGGAGTGGTGATGCAAAAGATGCCCAAGTTTCAAATCAGGGCAAACCCAAAAAGATAGATTTTGTTGAATTTATAGAAAAAATTGGGAATGTTATAGGTGATTTTGAATTAAGAAATTGGAATCCTGGAAATGAACTTTTACACCCATATCAGAGTGCAAAAATATATAAAGATGGCAAAGAGATAGGTTTTTGTGGCAAATTGCATCCAAAAGCTCAAGAGGATTTTGATATAGATACAACAATGGTATGTGAAATCTCTCTTGAATCTATTATGCCAAAGCATAATATAGCTTCAAGTATTTCAAACTATCAGGGTGTATATAAGGATTTGAGTCTGCTTATAGATAAAGAGACAGAGTATAGTGATATAAGAGCTGTATTAAAAGATGCCAATATACCACTGCTTAAGAAGTTTTTCCCTATAGATATATACAGTGATGACTCTTTGGGAGATAAAATGAGTCTTACACTTAGATTCTATCTGCTTTCTGAGAAATCTACACTATCTGATAAGCAGATAGAGCAGAGTATGAGTGATATATTAAAATTGTTACAAGATAGAGTTGGAGCAATACTTAGATGAAAAGTGTAACTATTGAACCGGTTGTAAGTGGTTTTGAATTGGAGTGTAGCGATATAGCACCTGATAAATCTATATCACACAGATGTGCTATGTTTTCACTTTTGAGTGATAGGGTATCTAATATCAAAAACTATCTAATGGGTGAAGATACTCTCTCTTCACTCAAGATTGCAAAATCGCTTGGTGCCAAGATTACAATAAAAGATAGCGATGTTACTATTGTTCCACCTTTAAAACTAAGTGAACCAGATGATATATTAGATTGTGGTAATGCCGGTACTGGTATGAGACTCTATTGTGGATTGCTTTGTGGTGTTGATGGCAGTTTTGTACTGACTGGAGATAAGTATCTAAGAGCAAGACCTATGAAGAGGGTTGTTCAACCTCTTAGAGATATAGGAGCAAAAATTGATGGCAGACAAAATGGCAACCTGGCCCCTTTGCATATCAGAGGAGGAGATTTAAAGCCATTTAGATACCACTCTCCTATAGATTCTGCCCAAGTTAAATCAGCTCTGATTTTAGCAGCTCTTAAAGCAGAAGACAAAAGTTACTACAAAGAGAATCTTCTAAGCAGAGACCATACAGAAAGAATGCTTAGAGGTATGGGGGCGCAGATAAAGAGTGTAGAAGATGGTTATATAGAGATAATACCTCTATCTAAGCCATTAGATCCTTTAAATATAACTGTACCAGCAGATCCATCAAGTGCATTCTTTTTTGCAGTTGCGGCTACTATAGTACCAAACTCATATATCAAGCTTGTAAATCTTACTCTAAATCCTACAAGAGTTGAAGCCTTTAGAGTACTTAAGCAGATGGGTGCAGATATTGAATTTATCGAAAAAGAGAATATATATGAGCCAATTGGTGATATAACAGTAAGATACAATGGCAAACTGCAAGGAGTTACTGTAGATAGTAATATTGCGTGGCTTATAGATGAACTACCAGCACTCTCTATTGCTATGGCAACAGCTGAGGGTGTCAGTGAAGTTAAAAATGCAAAAGAGCTTAGAGTCAAAGAGAGTGATAGAATAAGCAGTGTTGTTACAGCACTAAGAAGTTGTGGTATTGAGTGTAGTGAAAATGAAGATGGCTATCTGATAACAGGTGGTAAACTGCAAAAGGCTACAGTAGATAGCTTTGGAGATCACAGAATTGCTATGAGCTTTGCAATTGCTGGATTGCTTTGTGGTATGGATATAGTTGATATTGAGTGTATAGATACATCATTTCCAAACTTTTTTGAGATACTGTCACAAATTACAGAGGTGAAATATGCAGATTAAGTTAGCTTCATCATATGGATTTTGTTATGGGGTAAAAAGGGCTATAGAGATAGCAGAGCAAAATCCACACAGTGCAACATACGGACCTCTTATTCACAACAAAGATGAGATAAACAGACTCAAAAACAATTTCAATATAGGATTGGTTGAAAATATAGATGAAGCACACAAAGAGGATTCTATAGTCATTAGAACTCATGGAATACCCAAAAAAGAGCTAAAGCAACTAAAAGCAGAGGGCAAAAAGATAATAAATGCAACCTGTCCATATGTAACAACTCCTCAACAGATAGTAGAGAGAATGAGTAAAGATGGATACTCTATAGTAATCTTTGGAGATAAAAATCACCCTGAAATCAAAGGTGTAGTAAGTTATGCCGAAGATGAAAAAGATGCTTTTGTAGTACTAAAACCGAGTGATTTGTATGATTTGCCACTGAAATCAAAGGTGGCAATAGTAGCTCAAACTACCAGAAAGCCACAAGATTTTTTGGCTATTGTAAATGAGCTTGTACTTAGAGTAAAAGAGGTTAGAGTATTTAATACCATATGTAATGCTACATTTGAAAACCAAGATGCTGCTGCTGAGTTGGCAAAAGAGGCTGATGTGATGATAGTAATTGGAGGTAAACACTCTTCAAATACCAAACAACTCCACTCAATATGCAGTAATTACTGTACAGACAGTTATCTGATAGAGAATGAAAATGAGTTGAACCCCCAATGGTTTGAAGGTAAGAGTTTGTGTGGTATCAGTGCAGGAGCTTCAACTCCAGATTGGATAGTGCAAAATGTAGTAAAAAAATTAAAAGAGATAGTATCATAAAATTAGGGTAGTATAGCCTTTAGCCCCTCTATAGCTCCAGTTGCTATACTCCACCCATTACAACCTTCAAGATTATAATCTCTTGGATTTATTCGTATAAGCTTTGAAGAGAAGTTTTGTGTTATTTTCTTGCTCTCATATCTCACAGTAGGTACTGCTTTTCCTGCTCCTATTTCAATGATAGCTATATCTTTGTGGTAGTTTTTGTGTAAAAATTCATTATATCTTTTTGCCTGTTTATTTGTGCGGATACTATTCCAACCCCAATCACCAAACATCAAGATATTTGGTCTGGCTACAGCTTTGCATTTTGGACAAAGTGGTATATTAAGAGCTTTGAAGCTATCTATATCAACCTCTATCTTCTCTTTATTTTGCCAGATACTATCTGTACAGTTTTGAGTACATTGAAGATAGTGTATAGAGCCGTGTACTTCATATATTTTATCTGTATCAAAGCCACTTTTTTGAAATTGTCCATCTACATTGGAGGTAAATACAAAATACTCTTTTTCAAATCTCTTGCAATACTCCTGTAATAGTTTAAAACCCTCATGTGGAGTTGTATCTCTGTATAGATTTAGTCTGTGTCCATAAAATGCCCACGCAAGTGAAGGATCATTTTCAAACCAGTATGGATTTGCCATCTCTTCAAAGCTGATTTTTAATCTCTTTAGCAGAGGGTATGCTCTCCAAAACCCTTCACTTCCACGAAAATCAGGCAAACCACTCTCTACACCAATCCCCGCACCTGCACTTATAATAACTGCATCAACACTCTTTAGATACTCTTGTATCTGTTTAATTTGATTCATCTCCATCTAAGCCAAGCTCCTTTTCCATCCACTCTTGCATCATACCAAGTTGCATACCAACTAAATCTATATCACTTCGTCTGGCTTCTGGCGAAGGTAACCACTTTGCTACAAAGTTGTCTTTTGTAGATTTGTTTACACTCTCAATCAAAAACTCTGCATACTCTCTAACTGAATCTGCTACAATAGCTTCATTTGTCTCATCATTGCGAACTTTTATTACAAATCCCTCAGGTTCAAGTGAAACAATCTCGGCAGTGATTGTCAATAGGCTACCCTCATAACTCTCATTTTCAAACATAATATACTACTTCCTTTCATAACTGTTAGCAGATATTATATCATTTATGATAAAAAAAATGATATACTCTCAAGTGATACAAATCTAAACTATTTTGACTCTATATATTAGATTGTAATGAAAATAATAATAAATAGTTAATTATTAATAACATATATAGATTTTTTCTTATATTCTATAAGAATTTTAATTTATATTTAAACATCATTGCCGTAGAATGTATAGACAAAAAATCAATCGAAAGGATAGGCATGGCTAAAGTTGTAGTAATGGGTGGTGGTGTTTCAGGACACACAGCTGCCACATTCGCGAAAAAGTGGCTGGGTGATGAGCATGAAGTCATCGTAGTTACACCAAACAGTCAATGGAACTGGATACCTTCTAACATCTGGGTAGGTGTTGGACAGATGAAAAAAGAGGATGTAGTATTCCCTCTTGCTCCTGTATATGAAAAGGCAGGTATTGTATATAAACAGGCAAAAGCTGTTTCAATTCATCCAGAAGGTAAAGAGGATAGTGATACTCCATATATTACTATCGAATATACAGGTCAGGGTAAACAGGGACAGACTGAAGAGGTAGAGTATGACTATCTAATCAATGCAACAGGTCCAAAATTAAACTTTGATGCAACTCCTGGTCTTGGTGATGGTAATGGTCAACTTGGACCACATACTGTATCTGTATGTACAGCAGATCATGCAGTACATGCAAACAATGAGTTACAGCAGATTTTGGAAAAAGCCAAAACTGAAAAGTTAAAGGTTTTGGTAGGTACAGGTCATGGTATGTGTACTTGTCAGGGTGCTGCATTTGAGTATATTTTCAATATTGACCACGAAGCTAGAAAAGCTGGTGTTAGAGATAATCTTGAAATTAAGTGGATCTCAAATGAATCATTTATGGGAGACTTTGGAATTGGCGGACTTCACCTAAAAAGAGGTGGATATGCAGCAAGTTCTAAACTGTTTGCAGAATCACTATTTGTTGAAAGAGGTGTTGATTGGTTAATTGGTGCACATGTTAGCAAAGTAGAAGAGGGTAAAGCTCACTATGAACTACTTGATGGAAGTGAAGGGGTAGAAGAGTTTGATTTTGCTATGCTTATCCCTCCATTTGCAGGTGTAGGCTTGAAAGCTTATGCAAAAGATGGTAGTGATATAACTGATGAACTGTTTGCACCAAACGGATTTATGAAAGTTGATGCCGATTACACTCAAAAACCTTATGAAGAGTGGAAAGCAAGTGATTGGCCAAGAACTTATCAAACTCCAAAATATGAAAATATATTTGCCTGTGGTATTGCATTTGCACCACCACACTCTATCTCTAAACCAATGAAATCACCAAAAGGTACTCCAATATTCCCAACTCCACCAAGAACAGGTATGCCAGCTGGTATTATTGGTAAGGCTGTAGCTCACAGTGTATGTGATCTTATCAAAGAGGGTTCATCTGCACATCTTCATGAAGCTTCTATGGCAGAGATGGGTGCAGCTTGTGTAGCAAGTGCAGGTAAAGGTTTGACTGATGGTCAAGCAGCTGCACTTACAGTCTATCCTGTTGTTCCTGATTTTGAAAAGTATCCAGGAATTGGTAGAGATTTGGATTATACATTTGGTGAGATTGGTCTAGCAGGTCACTGGATCAAGCATATTTTACATCATATGTTTATCTATAAAGCCAAGCTTAATCCAGGCTGGACTTTGATACCTGAATAATATTTAAAAAAAGGAGCAAAAATGGCAAATGTTGATCATTCAATAGAAAAAAACATAAAACCTTATGAACCAAGCTTTGAGACTATGGTTCCTACACCATTTGTAAAATTTATGAGAACTTGTCTTATTTGGCAATTTATCAGATTCTTGGTAATTAATGTAAAGATGCTTTTGGTAGTACAAAAGAGTCACTAATTTATCTGCTTAGAGGGGATTCTTCCCCCTCTCTTTCCCATATCTTTTTAAATGTTTTTTATAAAAACATCTCAAAGGGTATTTTCTGTAGAGTTTTTAGGAGTATAAATTATGGTAAAAGAGTTGGTTGTATATCCAGATAATAGAATTTTGGCTTGTAGTGATGTGAGGAGCTTTAATGAGAGTTTAGATAGACTCTTTGAAGATATGTATGATACTATGAAAGAGCATAATCTAACAGCTCTATCTGCTATTCAAATTGCTAGACCATATAATGTAATTATTATACAAAAAGCCAATGGAGAGTATTTAGAGTTGATAAATCCTAGAATTTTATCAACCAAAGGTAGATTTGAGAGTACTGAACAGACATCTTACTACCCAGATATTACCATCAAGGTACCCAGATATGAAGAGATTAAACTGATATATGAAGATAGAGATGGTAATCAAAAGCATATGGATATAAAAGATAAGGAACTCTCTGCCACCATTCAAA